>NZ_JBCNNF010000323.1:0-7838 GCF_039594555.1 Inquilinus sp. | reverse complement strand
GATGCGGCCGCATGCGGTGCTGATCAACACCGCCCGTGGCGCCATCGTCGATCTCGACGCGCTGCTGGGCGCGCTGCAGGCCGGGCGGATCGCCGGCGCCGCGCTGGACGTGCTGCCGGAGGAGCCGCCGCCCGAGCCGCTGCCGGCCCTGCTGCAGGCCTATCACGAGCAGCCGGAGTGGCTGCGCGGCCGGCTGATCCTGACCCCGCATGCGGCGTGGTCGAGCCCGGAGAGCCAGGCCGACGCCCGCCGCCTGTCGGCCGAGACCACGGTCGCCTATCTGCGCAGCGGCGCCCTGCGCAACTGCGTCAACGAGGCGGTGCTGGACCGGAAGAAGCTGCGGCGCTGAGCTGACGAGAACAGCGTACTCTCTTGCTGTCATTGCCGGGCTTGACCCACTGCTGTCCGGCTTAAGGGCATCGCAACCAAAGCGAGCTTCTCTCGAGTTCCAGCTCTATTTATTGTCATCCTCGGGCTTGACCCGAGGATCCAGGGGCGGCCAGAGCTGTTCTTGGTGGCCCCTGGATTGCCGGGTCAAGCCCGGCAATGACAATAGAAGTGAGGTCAGAGGTGAACCAGCCGCCTCTGGCCCTGCTGCCTCACCCTGATCGCAGCAGCCCTTCACCATTGATATCGCCAAAACCGCCTCCCCCCTCCAATTGGAGGGGAGATTGCGGGCATTTTTCGCATTATCGTCTTGATGTCTGCCGGCTGGGGGGCCGGGGCCGTTCTCTTTTGATGAGTCCCCGCGAGGGTCCGATTTGATGCAGGTCGATTGTTCGAGGCACCGCCTTGTTCTGAGGCGGATCCTGTTGGGCTCGCTGGGCCTTGCTCTTCCCTTGTTCGGTGTCGATGCGGCCGGGGCGGCGGTGGTGCCGCGGGACGGCCGGGCCGCCGGCGCCGTCGTCCAGACCACCGGCGGGTCCGAGATCCGCTTCACCGCCGCCGAGCTGTGGCAGGATGTCGAGGTGCAGCAGGTGCTGCTGGGCGGCGACGCGCTGCGCACCGGCCCGCTGGGCGGCTTGGCGATCCTGTTCGCGGACCAGACCCAGATCCGCGTCCACAACAACTCGCAGCTGCTGGTCCGCGACATCGGCGGCGACGGAGCCCCCGCCCGGATGGAGCTGGACTCGGGCGCGGTCTGGGCCCGCGCCGTGACCGGCGGCAACGGCGTCGAGATCGCGACGCCGGCCGCGACCGCGGCGATCCGCGGCACCGACTGGTCGCTGGCGGTCGGGCCGGACGGCAAGACCACGCTGGTGGTGCTGTCCGGCGTGGTCGAGCTGAGCAACGAGTTCGGCCGGGTCAGCGTCGGCCGCGGCGAGGCGGCGGTGGCGGCGGTCGGCAGCGCCCCGGCCAAGATCATCGTCACCACGCCGAAGGACCGCGAGCAGATGCTGTTCTGGCTGGCGCCGGGCAGCGTGTTCGACTCCTTCCCCGCCTCCCACGCCACCGCCCGCGACCGGCGCGAGGCGCAACGCCGCGTCACCACGGTGCCGGAGGCGCAGCGCTCGGCGGAGGACTGGCTGTCCCTGGCCGAGGCGGATCTCGACATCGCCGGCCCCGCAGCCGCGGCGGCCGATCTGGCCAAGGCCCGCGCCGCCGGGACACTGACGCCGGAGCAGGCGGTGCGCGCCGACCTGCTGGACGGCATCCTGGCCGGCCGCGCCGGCCGCAGCGAGGATGCGGCCCGCGCCTTCACGGCGGCCGAAGCCGGCAGCACCGGCCGGCTGAGGCTGCGCGCCCGCCTTGGCCGGTTCTTCGCCGGCACGGCCGCCGGCGAATCCGCCGATCCGGCGGCGATGGAGCGCGAACTGGCGGCCAGCGACGATCCGCTCGCCGTCGACGGGCTGGCCTGGCTGCAGGCGATCCGCGGCGACCTGCCGGCCGCCTATGCCACGCTGCAGGCCGGTGCCCGGCGCTTTCCCGGCGACCTCGATATCGCCATCAGCGAGGCCACCGCGGCGCAGGTGCTGGGCGACCGCGACGGCATGCGGCAGGCGGTCGACCACGCCTTGGCGATCGACCCCGACGACCCGGAAGCGCTGCGGATGGCCGCCAACTACAAGGTCGCCTTCGCCAACGACCCGGACGGCGCCCTGGCCCTGCTGCGCCGTGCCACCAGCGAAGCCCCGGGCAATGCGGATGCCTGGAATGACCTCGGCATGCTGCACGACATCCGCGGCGGGCTGGTCGAGGCCGACGACGCCCTGGAAAAGGCCGCTGCACTCGATCCCAATGCCGCCAATGTCCGGATCAACCGCGCCGTCCTGTATCTCGAGGCCGGCATGGTCGACCGGGCCCGGATGCTGCTGGCCGAGGCCCGGGCGATCGATCCCGAGTCCGGCATCACCCTGGTCGGCGAGGGCATCCTGGCCTTCGAGACCGGCGATATCGACGGCGCGCTGGCGAAGTTCCTGGCGGCGTCGGCTGCCAACCCGGCGTCGTCGGAGAACCTGCAGGGCCTGGCCGCGGCGCAGTATGCGCTGGGCCAGACCAAGCAGGCGGAGCAGACGCTGGGCAACGCCGACCGGCTGGACCCGAACGACCCGATGGTGCCCAACCTGCGCACCATCATCGCCATCGACAATGCCGAGGCCGATGAGGCGATCCGCAACGCGCGCGAGATCGCGGCCCGCAGCGGCCAGGGCACCCTGGCGCTGAGCACCGCCAATCTCGGCAACCGGCTGGGGCCGCCGCTGCTGGGCGCCTACGCCAATCTCGGCCTGATCGATTGGGGCCGCTACTACAACGACCGCACCGACGACCCGTTCAGCGCCTCCACCTATCTCGGCCGGTCGGTGATCAGCCAGCCGACCGCCTTCGGGGCCGACCCCGCGGTGCCGGAGGGCGTGGCCCTGTCGGCCGAGATCCAGGCCCTGCTGCTGGACCCGACCCTGGCGTCGTCGCGCCAGCGCCGCACCGACCTGCTGCCCCGGCCGTTCCTGGACGCGCAACTGACCGGCGGGATCGTCTCGGTCGGCGACACGCTCGGTCACAGCGAAGGTGTCGATATCGACGCCTACACCGTCGCCCCGATCCCCCTGGCGTTCCGGGCCAGCTTCGCCCGCGTCGACAACAACGGCGACGACCCCGGCGACGACAGCGACAGCTGGACCGGCTCCGCCCGCCTGGCCGGGCGCCTCGGCCTCGGCGGCAGCTTCGTCGCCTGGATCGATGGCGGCGAGGCCGGCAACGAGTTCGCCGGGACGGTGTTCGCCCCCACGCCTTTTGCCAGCGAGCGCAGCCGGGCGGTGTCCGGCGGCCTCGCCTTCGGCTACCGGCTGGCCGAGCGCAGCCGGCTGATGGCCGTGGTCCAGCGCAGCCATGTCGAGCGCCGCGACTTCAACCGCAGCCTGCTGTTCGATATCCCGGACCCGGTCTTCCCCGATTTCATCAGCTACGACCTGCGGCAAGACGACATCGTCAAGCAGCGCAGCGACACCACCATGGGCGGCCTGGCCCATGTCTGGGGCTCGGGCGACATCACCATCCAGTACGGCTTCGAGGTGCAATCGACTCGGTCCGTCCTGTCCGCCGACCAGACCGCCTGGACCACGCTGAGGTTCCTCGGCGAGGAGCTGCAGACCGAGCGGACCCATGGTGAGAGCCGGACCGAAATCGACCAGACGCTGGGCCGCGTCTTCGCCTTCGGCCGCTGGACCCCTTCCCCCGACCTGCGCATCGATTTCGGCACCGGCATCGTTCGCGCCGAGGAGGGCGGGCCGGTGCCGGAGGTGGTGCTGGAGCCGCGGCTGGGCGTGGCGTGGTCCCCCGCCGAGGGGCACTGGCTGCGCGCCGCGATCCAGCGCAGCGCCGAGACGCCGGGCAACCTGACCCTGGCCCCGACCGACACGGTCGGCATCCTCGCCGACACGCTGCCCCTGGGCGCCGGCGGCGTCGCTACCAGCTACACCGCGCGGTGGGAGGCGGAGTGGACGCCGCACATCTTCACCAGCCTGGAGGGCCAGCACCAGGAGTTGGAGAACCTGTCCTTCGCCTACCCCTCGGCCCAACTGGTCTCGGTCGATGTCGAGCGCGGCCGCACCGACCGGGTCACCGCCGCCGGCAATATCTGGTTCACCGGCGGCATCGGCGTCTACGGCTCGGCCTCGCTGATCCGGTCGGAGATCACCGAGGGCCTCGACGAGGGCAAGCGGATCCCCTTCGTGCCGGACTGGACGGCGCGGGTCGGTGCCGTCTGGGTTCACCCGCTGCAGATCCGGGCGCAGATCGAGCGGGTCTGGGCCGGGCCGCAGTCCAGCGGGCCGGGAGTGCCGGAGATCGACGGCTTCGGCACCACCAACATCGCGATCAGCTGGGAGCCGCTGGACAAGCGGATCGCGCTGGGCTTCGTCATCCGCAACCTGTTCGACGAGGATTACGACTCCGCTTTCGGGGTCGAGGCGCCGGGCCGGCTGGTCGCGGCCACCGCGTCGATCCGGTTCTAGATGGCGCGGCGCGGGATCGGGCGGGGTCTGTGGCCGTCGCTGCTGCTGGCGGTGCTGCTGTTCGCCGCCCTGCTGCCGCTCGGCGCCACGACCGACTGGCAGGTGGTGGAGAACCGCGCCTTCGACCTGTTCTCGACCTACGACCCGCCGCAACCGGCCGCGCATGGCGCCGTGGTCGTCGCCATCGACGAGCCGTCCTTCGCCGAGATCGGCCGGCAATGGCCGTGGCCACGCGGCGTCCATGCCCGGCTGGCCGAGGCGTTGCGGCGCGCCGGCGCCCGCCCGATCGGCTTCGACATTGTCTTCGCCGAGCCGTCGCAGCCGACTGAGGACGCCGCCCTGGCCGCGGCCCTGGCGGCCGACACGGTGCTGGCCGCCGACATCACCGCCATCGCCGACCCGCGCTTCGACCAGCGGATCCGGACCGAGCCGATGGCCCCGCTGCTGGCCGGCGGCGCCCGGTCGGGCGTCGCCTCGGTCGACCTCGATCCGGATGGCGTGCTGCGCCGCGTGCCGAACGTGCCCGACCCCTTCGCCGCGACGCTGGCCCGCCTGGCCGGGCACGATCCGGTGCCGCCGCCCGGCGCCCTGCTGCAGTATTTCGGGCCGCCGCGCAGCTATCCGACCGTATCCTACTATCAGGCGCTGGAGCCCGGAGCGATGCTGCCGCCTGGCGCGCTGGCCGGAAAGGCGGCGATCGTCGGCTTCAGCCTGCAGACCGTGCCGACCGTCACCAGCGGCGGCGTCGACGCCTTCGTCACCCCCTACACGGTGAAGACCGGGCGCCTGACCGCGGGGGCCGAGGTGCAGGCCACCATCCTCGACAACCTGGCGCAGGGACTGTGGATCGCCCCGGCCCCGCCCTGGCTGCCGCCGGCGGTGCTGGCCGTGCTGCTGCTGGTGGCGCTGATCGGCACCCGCCGGCTCGGGCCGGTGCCGTCCCTGGCCGCCCTGGCGCTGCTGGTCATCGCCATCGCCGCCGGCAGCTATGCCCTGCTGCGGTTCGGCCGGGTCTGGCTGCCGCCGGCGCTGCCGATGCTGGGCACCACCGCCGCGATCGTCATCCAGGGCAGCTACGGCTTCGCCCGCGAGCAGGCGCAGCGCCGCCGCATCACCCGCGCCTTCGAGCACTACCTGGCCCCATCCATGGTGTCGCGCCTGGCGCAGGACCCGGGCCAGCTGCAGCTGGGCGGCGAGACCCGGGTGCTGACCGTGCTGTTCTGCGACGTGCGCGGCTTCACCACCCTGTCGGAGCGGATGCAGCAGGACCCGCAGGGGCTGACCCGCCTGCTGAACCGGATTCTGACGCCGCTGTCGGAGGCGGTGCTGGCGACCGGCGGCACCATCGACAAGTTCATCGGCGACTGCGTCATGGCGTTCTGGAACGCGCCGCTGGACGACCCTGACCACGCCGCCCATGCGGTCGAGGCCGCCCGCCGGATGCTGGCGGACATCGCGGCGCTGAACGAGGCGCTGCAGCGGGAAGGCGTAGCCGGCCCGATCGCGGTCGGCATCGGCATCAACACCGGCACCTGCGTCGTCGGCAACATGGGCTCCGACCGCCGCTTCGACTATTCGGCGCTGGGCGACAGCGTCAACCTCGCCTCGCGGCTGGAGGGCGCCTGCAAGCGCTACGGCGTCGGCACGGTGATCGGGCCGGACACGGCACGGGCACTGGAGGGGCGCGCCGCGCTGATCGAGCTGGACCGGCTGGTGGTCAAGGGCCGGCGGGAGCCGGCTTCGGTCTGCACCCTGCTGGCCCATCGCCAGGTCGAGGACGGCCTCTACCAGGAACTGGCCCGCCAGCACGAGGCGGCGCTTGCCGCCTATCGCGCCCGCCGTTGGGACGAGGCGCGGGAGGGCTTCGCCCGATGCCGGGAGCTCGAGCCGTCGCTGTCAGCCCTCTATCACCTGTACGCCCAGCGTATCGCCGAGCATGAGCGCGAGCCGCCGCCCGACGGCTGGGCGGGCGAGACGATCGCCGCAGAGAAATAGGACGGCGGTCACGCGCCGGTGCCATGATGGGCGCGACGCCGCCCGCCCTCCGGGCGGCACCGGAGACTCAGGCCCGATGACCCAGGACCGGCTGTACGGCGACCCCGATCTCGCCAGCTTCTACGATGTCGAGAATGTCTGGTCTTCGGACCAGGATTATTGCCGGGCGCTGGCGGCCGGCCGCGCCTCGGTCCTCGACCTCGGCTGCGGCACCGGCTGGCTGGCGGCCGAACTGGCTGGCGAGCCGGGACGGACGGTGTTCGGCGTCGATCCGGCCGGGGCCATGCTGGACATCGCCTGCGCCCGGCCCGGCGGCGGCCGGGTGACCTGGGTCCAGGGCGACGGCCGCAGTGTCCGGCTGGGCAGGCGATTCGACCTAATCGTGCTGACCGGCCACGCCTTCCAGGTGTTCCTGACGGCGGAGGACCAGCTGGCGGCGCTGCGCACCATCGCCGCGCATCTGGAGCCGGACGGCCGCTTCATCTTCGACAGCCGCAACCCGGCGCGGGAGGAGTGGCGGGAGTGGACTCCGGCGGAATCGATGCGCCGGATCGAGCATCCCCGGTTCGGCGCGACGGAGGCGTGGAACGATGTCGAGCACGACCCCGCCACCGGCATCGCGACCTACGGCACCTTCTACCGGATCCTCGCCGACGGCCGGGTGCTGTCCTCGCGCTCGCGCATCGCCTTCCCGCCGCGGGCGCAGCTGGAGCAGCTGATCGCCGAGGCCGGGCTGGTGGTCGAGATCTGGCTGGGCGACTGGACCGGTGCGCCCTGGACGCCGGAGTCGCGGGACCACATCCCGCTGGGGCGATTGGGGGGTTAGAGGCCGCGCCTCCCTCTTCTGTCATTGCCGGGCTTGACCCGGCAGTCCAGGGCCACCCGGAGCGGCGTCGGCATTTCCTGGATGCCCGGGCCAAGCCCGGGCATGACAATAAAGGGAAAATGCGGAAGGCCGGGAAGGCAGACGCGAAAAGCCGGCCTCCCGAGTGGGGGCCGGCTCACAGACCAGCATCGGCAGGCGCCCGTTCGGGCGCCGCGCGATCAGGACTTCTTCAGGCCGAAGGCCTCGAAGCGCTTGTTGAACTTCGCCACCTGGCCGCCGCGATCGACCAGCTTCTGGACGCCGGTCCAGGCCGGGTGCGACTTCGGGTCGATGTCGAGACGGAGGGTATCGCCCGCCTTGCCATAGGTGCTGCGAGTCTTGAACTCGGTGCCGTCGGTCATCACGACGGTGATCTCATGGTACTCAGGATGAATATCGGTCTTCATGGCCGGGGCTCCGCACAAACGAGGGGGCCGTATAGCCAAAGCGGCGGCGAAATGCAAGGTCGCCGCCGCATGGGGCTCATGTCGTCTCGTCCAGAACCGCCGCCAGCCGGGCCAGCAGGG
>NZ_JBCNNF010000322.1:0-7842 GCF_039594555.1 Inquilinus sp. | reverse complement strand
TGCGCTTGTCCTCCCTGGCGATCGCCAGCAGCATCTCGCGCGCCTTCTCGACATCGGCCGAGGCGGCGATCGACACCGGGATGTCGACCCGGCCGTTCTTGTCCTTGTGGGTCCAGTTGACGACCTGGGACGAGATCAGGGTGCCGTTCGGCACGATCACCGAGGCGCGCTGGAAGGTCTGGATCTCGGTGGCGCGGACGCTGATGCGCCGCACCGTGCCCTCGGCCCCGCCGACCACCACCCAGTCGCCCACCTTGACCGGCCGCTCGACCAGCAGGATCAGGCCGGCGACGAAGTTCTGGACGATGTTCTGCAGGCCGAAGCCGATGCCGACCGACAGGGCGGAGGCGATCAGCGCCAGGTTCGACAGGTCGAGCCCGAGGAACCCGATCGCGAAGATGGCGACGATAAGCCCGCCGAGATAGCCGATGCCGGTGCGGATCGAGTTCTTCAAACCGCGGTCGATCTGCAGCTTCTCGATGAAATGCGCATCGAGGCGGCGCTGCAGGAAGCGGGTGGCGACGATACCGACGGTGAAAGCGACGATGGCGCCCAGGATGTTGAGCGGCGCGATGCGCACGCCGCCGACCGTCGCCCCGTCCAGCACCGCGGTGCCGATCGCCGACAGGTCGGTGCCGCTGAGGCCCAGCACCGGCGCCAGCGCCAGCAGCGCGACCAGGCCGAGGATGATGTCGGTGCACAGACTGCTGCCCGTCTCGAACACCCACAGGCCGCGGTCGTTGGGGAACAGCGAATGGCGCATCCGGGCCATCCGCCCGACCGGCTGGGTCAGGAACCGGCCGATCGCCTCCTGCACCACGCTGCGCAGGATCAGGACGGCGGCGCCGATGCCGATCGCGGCCGCCAACAGATAGGTAATGTAGAGTGCCAGCCTCTGATAACCGATCACCGCGACGATCAGCACGGCGACGGTCAGGACGGCGGCCAGGATGCGGACGCGCGGCCAGCGCCCGGACGGCCGGGCGGCGATCCGCGCGTCATCGGCCGGTTCGCCCTCCGGCAGGGAGTCGAGATCGGCGCGATAGCCCCACAGCGACCCGGGCAGCAGCGACAGCAGCGCCAGCCCACCGGCGGCCAGCGCCGACACCACCAGCAGCGACCGCAGCTCGTTCTGCATCAGCACGCGGCCATCGGCGATGGCCAGCGTCACCCCGGCCACGGCCCAGACCACCGCCGCCGCCCGCAGCCGGCGGCACAGGGTGCGGGCCGAGGCGTCGGTCAGGTCGATCAGGCGCCAGGGCGGGTCGTCGGGCGTCAGCGCGGCCGAGATCGCGGCCGAGGCGACGAAATAGGCGACGAGGCCCCAGGCCAGGACCCCGAGGACGATCAGGGCGACATAGCTGGCCGGGCGGTCGCCGAGCCAGCCGGCACAGACCACCGCCACCGCCAGGGTCATCATCGCCGGCAGCACACCATGGGCGACGGTGTGCACCAGCGCCGCGGCCACCCGGCGCCGCAGCGTCGGCACGATTTCGGAGGGGCGTCGGCCGAACCGGCGCAGCAGCCAGCGCCGCGCCAGCCAGCCGATGCCGAGGACGGCGGCGGCGAACAGGATGCGGCGCGCGATCTCCCCCACCCCGTTCCAGCCCGGGCCCAGCTGGTCCTGGAACGGCAGCAGCAGCCGCGTCGCCAGATAGCCGGCCTGGTCCGGGATCGGCTCCCAGGTCTTGGGGTCGAAGGCGGCCGGCGCCACGGTCAGCAGGTCGCGCCGGAACTGGTCGACGCGCGCGGCATCGGCGGTCTGCTGCAGCAGTTGGGCCTGCGTCTTCACCGCCTCGGCCTGCCGCACCTGCCCGTCATATTTCGCCAGGGCGTCCGCCAACTCTTGCCGCTGCTTCGTCACATCGGCCGCTTCCGGCGGCGCACCCTCCGCCGGCGGCGGGCCCAACGCGTCGCTGACCTGCTTGATCTTGCCGAGGGTGTCCTTCGCGGCATCCGCCGCCGCCTGGGTCTGGTCGATGACCGCGGCCAGCTGGTTGCGCAAGCCGTTATAATCGTCATCCGACAGGTTCTGCGCCGACAGCTTGACGTAGAGCTGCCGGATCGTGCTCTGCCATCCCGCATTCTGCTTGTCGAAGTCCGGGTTGGTCTGGGCCGCGGCCGGCAGGGCGGCGCAGATCAGGGCGAACAGCAGCAGCAGGCGGGGGAACAGCGCGCGAAGGGTCATGGGCCGGAAGGACACCGCGATGGACGGGGAGGAGCGTCAACCCTGCATGCCAAAGCGGCGACAAGAAGGCGAGACCGCCTGGCGTCGCAGCAGCAATGCGCACTCACCGGCGCGACGGATCAGCCGTGGCCGACGCCCGATCCTCTTGATATGAATCAAGGACGGCGGCCGGCACCGCCGGCAGATCTGATGCATGTCGAAAAGAACACCGATCGGGGAGACCCCATGAGCAGCGACGCCAGCCTGTTTCCCGTGTCCGACGACTGGGCCAAGCGCGCCTGGGTGAATGCCGCCCAGTACAAGGCGATGTATGAGCGCTCGGTCAGCGATCCGGAGGGCTTCTGGGCCGAGCACGGCAGGCGGGTCGACTGGATCAAGCCCTTCACCAAGGTGAAGGACACCAGCTACACCGGCGACGTCCACATCCGCTGGTTCGCCGACGGCACGCTGAACGCCGCCTATAACTGCATCGACCGGCACCTGGCCACGCGCGCCGACCAGACCGCGATCATCTGGGAAGGCGACGATCCGAAGGACAGCCGCCACATCACCTATCGCGAGCTGCACGAGCAGGTGTGCCGCCTGGCCAATGTGCTGAAGGCGCGCGGCGTCAGGAAGGGCGACCGGGTCACCATCTACCTGCCGATGATCCCGGAGGCGGCCTACGCCCTCCTGGCTTGCGCCCGGATCGGCGCCATCCATTCCGTGGTGTTCGGCGGCTTCTCGCCCGACAGCCTGAAGGACCGCATCCTCGATTGCGGCTCGACCATGCTGATCACCGCCGATGAGGGGCTGCGCGGCGGCCGCGCCGTGGCGCTGAAGGCCAATGCCGACGAGGCGCTGAAGAGCTGCCCGGAAGTCGACACCGTGATCGTCGTGCGCCGCACCGGCGGCAAGATCGGCTGGACCGAGGGCCGCGACCTGTGGCTGCACGAGGCGGCAGCGCAGGTCTCCGCCGACTGCCCGCCGGAGGAGATGGGGGCCGAGGACCCGCTGTTCATCCTCTACACCTCCGGCTCGACCGGCAAGCCGAAGGGGGTGCTGCACACCACCGGCGGCTATCTGGTCTACACGTCGATGACGCATCAATACGTCTTCGACTACCATGACGGCGATATCTACTGGTGCACCGCCGATGTCGGCTGGGTGACCGGCCACAGCTATATCCTCTACGGCCCGCTGGCGAACGGCGCCACCACTCTGATGTTCGAGGGCGTGCCGAACTATCCGGACACCTCGCGCTTCTGGCAGGTGGTGGACAAGCACAAGGTCAACATCTTCTACACCGCCCCGACCGCGATCCGCGCCCTGATGCGCGACGGCGAGGATCCGGTGAAGAAGACCAGCCGCGCCTCGCTGCGGCTGCTCGGCTCGGTCGGCGAGCCGATCAACCCCGAGGCCTGGCTATGGTACCACCGCGTGGTCGGCGACGGCCGCTGCCCGATCGTCGACACCTGGTGGCAGACCGAGACCGGCGGGATTCTCATCACCCCGCTGCCCGGCGCCATCGCCCAGAAGCCCGGCTCCGCCACCCTGCCCTTCTTCGGGGTCAAGCCGCTGATCGTCGACAATGACGGCAAGCCGCTGGAGGGCGCGACCGAGGGCAATCTCTGCATCGCCGACAGCTGGCCGGGCCAGATGCGCACGGTGTTCGGTGACCATGAGCGCTTCGTCCAGACCTATTTCTCGACCTTCAAGGGCCTGTACTTCACCGGCGACGGCTGCCGGCGGGACGAGGACGGCTATTACTGGATCACCGGGCGGGTGGACGACGTCATCAATGTCTCCGGCCACCGCATGGGCACGGCCGAGGTCGAGAGCGCGCTGGTCGCCCACGCCAAGGTGGCCGAGGCCGCGGTGGTCGGCTATCCGCACGACATCAAGGGCCAGGGCATCTACGCCTATGTCACCCTGATCGCCGGCGAGGCGCCGACCGAGGAGCTGCGCAAGGAACTGGCGCAATGGGTGCGCAAGCAGATCGGCCCGATCGCCACGCCGGACCTGATCCAGTGGGCGCCGGGCCTGCCCAAGACCCGCTCGGGCAAGATCATGCGCCGCATCCTGCGCAAGATCGCCGCCAACGAGCATCAGGCGCTGGGCGACACCTCGACCCTGGCCGACCCGGCGGTGGTGACCGACCTGGTCGACAACCGGATGAACCGGGGATAGGTGCCGCTTCACGACTGCCTTCTCTTGAGTCCCCCCTCCCCTCGCGGGAGGGGGATAGGGGGAGGGGGTTCTCTCGGCTTGATCCGGTCTAGACTGTCACACACCCGCAAGTCTGGTGAGGTCGGGCCTATGCCCATTCGCGCGCGGACGCGCGCAGACCCCTCCCCCTGCCCCCCCTCCCGCAAGGGGAGGGGGGACTCAAGAGCTATGGGCCCGCGATGACGAGGATCACGCCCGCGCCGGCGCCTCGCGCAGCCTGACGTCGGCACGCGGGCCGGCGCCGGGGCGCAGCAGCGTCACCAGCAGGGCCGCCGCCAGGCCGGCCGCGGCCAGCACGTAGAGCCCGGCCGCGGTGGACTGGAAGCCCTGTTCCACCGCCGTCTTCACATTCGGGGCGAAGAAGCCGCCGAGATTGCCGATGGCGTTGATCGCGGCGATCCCGCCCGCGGCCGCCGCCCCGCCGAAATAGCCGGTCGGGAAGGTCCAGAAGATCGGCTGCGAGGTGATGATGCCCATCGTCGTCAGGCACAGCGCCGCGATGGCGAGCGCCGGCGGGGCGTTGGCGGAGATGACAAGCCCGGCGGCGATGCCCAGCAGCGAGACGACGGCGAAGCTGCGGCGATAGCCGGTGCGCACCGCCAGCCCCGGCCAGGCCGTGGCCGCCACGATGGCACAGGCCCAGGGAATCGCCGAGACCAGGCCGACCAGCAGCCCGACCTTCATGTCCAGGAGGGCGGCGACCTGGGTGGGCAGGTAGAAGGCGACGCCGTAGCCGCTGATCTGGATCAGGAAGTAGATCGCCGCGAAATGCAGCAGCCGCGGGTCGGTCAGCACGGCGCGGAAGCCGACCCGACCGGCCGCCTGCTTCTCCCGCTCCTCCGCCGCGATCGCCCTGCTCAGCGCCTCGCGCTCCTCGGCCGGCATCCAGCGCGCCTCGGACGGGCGGTCGCACAGGTAGAAATAGGCCCAGACGCCGACCGCGGAGGCGAGCAGCCCCTCGATCAGGAACATCAGCTGCCAGCCATGCAGGCCGAACAGCCCGTCGAGGTCGAGCAGCACGCCGGAGATCGGGCCGCCGAGCATGAGGGCGAGCGGCGAGCCGAAATAGAACAGTCCCATCACCCGCCCGCGTGCCTTGGCCGGGAACCAGTAGGTCATGAACAGGATCGCGCCGGGGAAGAAGCCGGCCTCGGCCGCGCCGAGCAGCAGCCGGATCGCCGAGAAGGCGGTCTCGCCATGGGCGAAGGCCATGGCCGCCGCGACGATCCCCCAGGTCACCATGATCCGGGCCAGCCAGACCCGCGCCCCGACCCGGTGCAGCACCATGTTGCTGGGCACCTCGAAGGCGGCGTAGGTCAGGAAGAAGATGCCGGCGCCGAAGGCGAAGACCGCGTCGCCGAGGCCGGTCGACGCCTGGTAGGCCTGCTTGGCGAAGCCGATATTGGCCCGGTCGAGATAGGCCATCATGTACATCAGGATCAGGAACGGCACGAGCCGCCACGTCGCCCGCCGGATCGCGCGATCCAGCAAAGCCTCGTCCGGCGGCGCCGCTGCCGGCGCCGTTGGTCTCGTCGTCATCTTGGCTCCCTCTCGGCTGTTGTCGTTTCCGCCCGGGCCGGTCCGGGCGATCGGGCTACAGGACCTTGCCGGGGTTGAGCAGCCCGCGCGGGTCCAGCGCGTCCTTCAGCCGGCACATCAGCGCCAGTTCCGCCTCGCTGCGCACATAGGGCAGGAACGGCTTCTTGGTCAGGCCGATGCCGTGCTCGGCCGAGACCGTGCCGCCGAACTCGCGGACCATGGCGTAGACGGTCTCGACGATCTCCTGCTTCGGCTGCGGCTCGGCGCCGGGCACGCCGGCGACGATGTGCAGGTTGCCGTCGCCGATATGGCCGTAGAACAGCGCGAAGATGCCGGGCAGGCGCTGCTCCAGCGCCGCGCGGCAGGCCCGGACATAGTCGTCCATCGCCGCCACCGGCAGGCCAATGTCGAAGGATTCATGCGGCCCCAGCACCTGCTTGAATTCGGCCGCGGCGTCGCGCACGCCCCAGAAGGCGCGGATGTCCCTGATCGACTGCGCCACCGCCGCGTCGGCGATCACGCCGTCCTCGGCCTGGCGCTCGAGCCAGGCCTGGAAGCGCGGCCCGTCCACCGCCTCGTCGGTGCCCTGCGCCTCGACCAACACATAGCCGGCATGGCCGCCGGAAATCGGGCTGCGGATGCCCGGCACCTTCTGCGTCACCACGTCCCAATAGTCCGGCCACATCACCTCGAAGGCCGAGAGCAGCGGCCCCAGCCCGCGACGGGCGGCGTTCAGCAGCCGGACCGTGTGGTCGTAGCTGGACAGGCCGCACAAAGCGGCCATGGTGCAGCCCGGCTTCGGGAACAGGCGCAGCACCGCCCGGGTGATCACGCCCAGCGTGCCCTCGCTGCCGATGAACAGGTGCTTCAGGTCATAGCCGGCATTGTTCTTCAGCATCTTGTTGAGGCTGGTGACCACCTCGCCGCCCGGCAGCACCACCTCGATCCCCAGCACCATCTCGCGCGCCATGCCGTAGCGGATCACCCGGTTGCCGCCGGCATTGGTCGACAGGTTGCCGCCGATGGCGCAGGAGCCGCGGGCGCCGAGGTCGAGGGGGATGAAGAAGCCGGCTTCGTCCGCCGCCTGCTGCACCGCCTGCAGCGGCGTGCCGGCGCGCACCGTGATGGTGGCGGAGGCGGTGTCGATCTCCTCCACCCCCACCATGCGCTCCAGCGACAGGGCGACCGAGCCGGCGACCGGCCGGGCGCCGCCGCACAGCCCGGTCAGCCCGCCCTGCGGCACCACCGGGACGCCGTGCTCGGCGCAGATCCGCATCGCCGCGGCCACACCCGCCGTGTCGACCGGGCGGACCACCGCGAGCGGCCGCAGGGGGCCAAGCGTGCTCCAATCGGATTCGTTGCGCGGCGGGATGTCAGGACCGGCGAGGACGGCCGCGGCGCCGAGCGCGGCGGCCAGGGACGGGATCAGGGCATCCGGAAGCCGGTCCGGGGCCGTCGCCTGCTGCACCATCCTGTCCTCCCTCTCGCCCGGACCTGCCGTCCACGCTTCACCCGCCGCGGTCGCGATGCCTGTTTCAGGCATCCAATCCGCAGCCTCATGTCCGACATAACACCTGACATGTCAGTGAGGCAATAGTGAATGTCGGGCAAACCGTTCAGGCAAGAGCGGGCGTCCGCGCCGGCGGCGCGGTGACCTGTCACCGGAGGGTCGAGGGAAAGAGCGACGTCAGCCGACGGCGCGCAGCGCCACCACCGCCACGACGCCGACCAGGATGGTGGCCAGCAGCGGCAGGCGGGTGGCAGCGAGGGCCGTGACCAGTGCCGCCGCGGTCTCCGGCCAGCCGGTGGCCAGCACCATCGGCGCGATCACCGCGGTCAGCACCGCCGGCGGCGCCGCGTCGAAGGCCGCCTTCATCCGGCCCTGCAGCCGCAGCCGCCCGGCCAGG
>NZ_JBCNNF010000321.1:0-7854 GCF_039594555.1 Inquilinus sp. | reverse complement strand
GGAAATGGCGAAGAAACGAGGTTCGCGCAAAGAGGCGGCACGCGTGCCGCGATCAGCATGCCGGATCCTCACCGGCGAGGCCGGGGTCGGCAAGACCGCGGTGGTCGAGGGGCTGGCCCTGCGCATCGCCGCCGGCGACGTGCCGCAGGCCATCGCCAACGTCGCCATCCGCACCCTCGATCTCGGCCTGCTGCAGGCCGGCGCCGGGATCAAGGGCGAGTTCGAGAACCGGCTGAAATCGGTGATCGACGAGGTGAATGCCAGCCCCGCCCCGGTGATCCTGTTCATCGACGAGGCCCACACCCTGATCGGCGCGGGCAACGGCGCCGGCCAGGGCGATGCCGCCAACCTGCTGAAGCCGCCGCTGGCCCGCGGCGAGCTGCGGGTGATCGCCGCCACCACCTGGGCCGAATACAAGAAATACTTCGAGAAGGACGCGGCGCTGACCCGCCGCTTCCAGACGGTGAAGGTGGACGAGCCGTCCGAGGACATCGCCGTGGCGATGATCCGCGGCCTGGTGCCGACGCTGGAACAGCATCACGGCGTCCGCATCCTGGACGAGGCGCTGGACGCCGCCGTGAAGCTCTCCGCCCGCTACATCCCCAGCCGGCAGCTGCCGGACAAGGCGGTCAGCCTGATCGACACCGCCTGCGCCCGAGTGGCGATGAGCCAGGCGGCCCCGCCGCCGGCGGTCGAGGACACGCGGCGCCGGATCGAGTTGATCGCGGCCGAGCTGCGCGTGCTGCGGCGCGAGCTGCTGTCCGGCGCCGACCACGCCGCCCGGGTGGCAGCGCTGGAAGCCGAATCGGCACAGCTGGCCGCGCGGCTGGCGGCGCTGGAGTCACGCTGGGGCGAGGAGCGCCGCCTGGCCGCCGCGATCGGCGAGACCCGGGCGAAGGTCGAGGCCGAGCCCGACCCCACCGCCCTGCAGCGCGACCTGGCCGCCCTGGCCGGCGAACTGCGCGGCCTGCAGGGCGAGCAGCCGCTGGTGTTCCCGGTGGTCGACGCCCAGGCCGTGGCCGAGATCGTCGAGAGCTGGACCGGCATCCCGGCCGGGCGGATGCGGTCGGACGAGATCCGCACGGTGCTGACCCTGCGCGAGGCGATGGAGCGGCGGGTCGTCGGCCAGTCGCACGCGCTGGAGGCGATCGCCCAGTCGATCCGCACCTCGCGCGCCGGGCTGACCGACCCGCGCAAGCCGATCGGCGTGTTCCTGATGGTCGGCACCTCCGGCGTCGGCAAGACCGAGACGGCGCTGACCCTGGCCGAGCTGCTGTATGGCGGCGAGCAGAACCTGACCGTCATCAACATGAGCGAGTTCAAGGAGGAGCATAAGGTCAGCCTGCTGATGGGCAGCCCGCCCGGCTATGTCGGCTACGGTGAAGGCGGGATCCTGACCGAGGCGGTGCGCCGCCGCCCCTACTCCGTCATCCTGCTGGACGAGATGGAGAAGGCGCATCCCGGCGTCCACGACATCTTCTTCCAGGTGTTCGACAAGGGGGCGATGAAGGACGGCGAAGGCCGCGACATCGACTTCAAGAACACCGTCATCATCATGACCTCGAACGCCGGGACCGACCTGATCGCCCGGCTGTTCACCGACCCGGAGACCGCCCCCGACGCCGAGGGTCTGGGCGTGGCCCTGCGCGAGGAGCTGGCCAAGAGCTTCAAGCCCGCCTTCCTGGGCCGGGTCACGGTCGTGCCCTACCTGCCGCTGGCCCGCGACACGCTGCGGCAGGTCGCCACCCTGCATCTCGACCGCATCGCCGCACGGGTCGAACGCAAGTTCGGCGCGGCCCTGCGCTACGGCCCGGAGCTGGTCGACACCATCGTCGCGCGCTGCACCGATGCCAGCGCCGGCGCCCGCGCCATCGAAAGCCTGCTGACCAAGACCCTGCTGCCGGACCTGTCGGCCCAGTTCCTCGCCCGCATGGCGGAGGGACGGCCGGTGGAGCAGGCCACGGTCGCGATCGACGGCTCCGGCGCCTTCCTGTGCCACCTGCAATAAGACGAAAGGGTTGCAGCCATGTCCATCTATATGAAGTACGACGCCATCACCGGCGACGTGACCGAGACCGGCCACAAGGACTGGATCGAGTGCCATTCCTTCCAGTGGGGCGTCGGCCGCCGGCTGTCCACCACCGTCGGGTCCGCCGCCGACCGTGAATCGACCGCGCCGTCGGTCGGCCAGGTCACGATCACCAAGGACAACGACATCGCCACCGGCAAGCTAATGGCCGAGGCGCTGGGCGGCCACGGCAAGACCGTGAAGATCGACTTCGTCCGCACCGACAAGGGCAAGCTGGACGTCTATCTGTCGCTCGAGCTGACCAACACGCTGATCAGCGACTATTCGATGGGCGGTTCGGACCGGCCGGGCGAGTCCATGACCCTGAACTTCACCAAGGTCGCCTTCAGCACCAAGCAGATGAAGGACGATGCGACCGAGGGGCAGAACTTCACCTCGACCTACGACCTGGAGACGGCGCAGCTGACCTGACGCGCCCTCTTCCGTTCCATGTCCGGCCCGGCGACGCTTCCGTCGCCGGGCTTTTTGCTGCCGGGATGGCAGATCGGCAGGAGGGGACCCGGCCTGACGCCCGAAACGGAACCGCCCGCCGGGACGACCCGGCGGGCGGCTGTGTATTCCGGGCTGTGCAGGCCGGGCGCGCCGGCCCGGACCTCACATCAGCAGGATCTTGTCGCCGACCGCCATCCAGCCGCCGGGCTCGCGGATCAGCGCGGCGACGTCGTAGGAGCCGAGGATGCGGGTGGCGGTGCGGCGGCGGAACAGCTCGTTCATGATCTGGGTGGCGGGGCCGGTGCCGCCGCCGGCCCGCCCGGCGACCGTCGTCTCCTGGAAGGCCCGCCAATGGATCTCCGCGGCCGCGGCCATGCAGGTGCCGTTGAAGGTCTGGGTCGTGGCCAGGCTGCCCAGCGCCGCCGCCCCGCCCAGGGCCGCCTGGGCGCCGGGGATCGGGATCAGCGACCCCGCCAGCTGGGCCCCGCGGATGCCGGCCTTGGCGTATTTCGCCTTCAGCACCCGGTTGCACCAGTCGGCGATGGTCTGCGACTGCCGGTATCGCTTGGCGATCTGCAGCAGCCGGTAGATGTGGATGCCCGTCGAAGCCTCCGCATTGAGGTGCCGGGCGGCGCTGAACCCGTCGAAATTCTGCGCCGGGATCGAGGAGGCGGCGCCGGCCACGCCCCAGACCCCGGCCGCGATCTTCTTGTAGGTGCGGGTCTGCAGGTACCGCTTCGTCACCGGGCTCGGCGCCTCGTCATGGCCGTTCGCGGCGAAATGCAGGTTGGGCAGGATTTCGACCTGTCCCCGCCGGGCCATCAGCATCGCCGCCTCGTAGACCGGGGCGATGGCCGCGAGGCCCGGCACCGACCAGTTCGCGTTGCCCGCCAGTTGGGACGCCACGGCCTCGGTGCCGGTGACGGCCCCCATGACCGCTCCCGCCACATCCGCGGCGGTGCAGAAAAGCTCTCCGAACTCAGCCATTGAAATGCCCCCATCCAGGCCGATGCCGGGGCACGTCGTCGGTCGCGCCCGGCATCCGGTTGTTGCCTGACGAGACCGTACCGACCGGTATGAATTTTTCTACGACTGATCCGCTACACCTGTAATTTCAATAATAAAATCTTGCGACATGGAACAGTAATAAAGGGAAAATTCGATCGATGCCGCAATATATCCGGCAAATCCAAACCTACTCGATGATCCGAATTGTCAGAGCGCGGCGACGACCGCCGTGACGTTGTCGCGGGCCCGCCGGGCCAGCGCGGCGTCGACCAGGCGCTGGGCGATGTCGCCGTCCCCGGCCAGGATATCCATGATCTCGTCCGGGCCGACGGCCTTGTACAGGCCGTCGCTGCACAGCAGGAAGCGGTCGTCCGGCTGCGCCGTTCCCAGCGCCTTGTCGACCAGCAGGTCGGGGCCGCCGGCGCCGAGCGCCCGGGTGATGACGTTGCCCTGCGGATGCGTCTCGGCCTGGTCGGGCGTGATCGCGCCGGAATCGACCAGCTCCTGCACCACGCTGTGGTCGGAGGTCAGGCGGTGCAGCGCGCCGTCGCGCAGCAGGTAGCCGCGGGAATCCCCGGCCCAGAGGAAGGCGAAATGATCCTCATGCACCATCAGCACGATGACCGTGGTGGCCAGGGTCGCCTGGGGGACCCGGGACCGCCCCTGCTCGAGCAGCAGGCCATGCGCGGCATGCAGCCGGGCGCGCACCGCGGCCAGCCGCTCGGGCGGCGGCATGTCGCCAGGGATCTCGCCGAGCATGGACACCACGCGGGCCGAGGCGACGTCGCCCGCGACATGCCCGCCGGCGCCGTCCGCGACCGAGAACAGCCCGAGCTCCGGCCGGCAGAGATAGGCGTCCTGGTTCTGCATCCGGATGGCGCCGGGATGCGACGCCGCCCAGTGGCGCAACCCCTCGCTCACCGTCCCAGCATCCGGGCGAAGCCGGCGCTGTCCGGCAGGGCGTCCAGCCGCAGCTCGGCCGCGGCCGCCAGCGGGCCGCCCTCGCTCCACCACCGTGCGCCCTGTCCGGCAGGGTCTGGGGCCGGCGGCAGCGGCGCCTGACGCAGCCGGTCGATCACGTCCTCCGGCGCGAGGTCATGGGAGATCGCCTCGCGGCCGATCGCCTCCGCCGCGTCGAGGAAGGCGTCGCCCCGGTCCGCGCCCTCGGCGGCGATGGTCAGGGGGAAGGACCGCCCGACCCGGTCGACGCTGGGCATCCACAGGCCCAGCACCGGGTGGTGGCCGCACTGGCCGGACGGCAGGGCGAAGCGCCAGACCGGCGCCACCCGCCACATCTCGGCCCAGCGCTCGCCCAGCGCCCGCTGGGCATCGGCGAGGACACCCTGCAGCCAGCCGTCCCAGGCCTGGATGAAGCCGAGCGACAGCCCGACGCAGAGGAAGTCGCCGCGGGACGGGATCTTGCCGAAGAAGCCCACCGCCGGGCTGTCCGCCGCCGCCCCGGTCATTGCAGCACCGGGCATTGGAAGCCCTTCAGCAGGTCCCGGGCGAACGGGTTGCGCGACGACCCCGCCCGCAGGGTGAAGCTGGCCTGGCTGGCGCCGGAGCGGAAGGTCAGCGCGAACTCCTCGGGCCGGCCGGAGGGCGAGAGCCGCCCCTGCTGCAGCAGCCGGAACAGCGCCCAGGGGCCGCTGGCGCCGATCGATCCGCCGCCGAGCCCGCCGCCTCCGGCCGGCGCGCCGCCGGGGATCAGGCCCGGGCCGGAATCGGCGACCGCCTGATCGAAGGCGATGCGGGCCGGGTTCATGCCGTCCGCCCCCGGCCAGGTCAGCGACGCCTGACGGGCCTGGTCGCCCGCGGTGGCGATGGTGGTGCCGCCCAGGGTCAGCGTTGCCGGCCCGGAGCCGTCGGCCGCGGAGGCCGGGGCCAGGTCGAAGCGGATCTGCGGCTGGTTGCCGCCGGCGGGGAAGAACGCGTCCCGGATCGCCGCGGCGCGCTGGAACTGGGCCAGCGTCGCCTGGCTGACCGGCGGGGTGACGCCGCCGACCGGCTGCAGCCGCCAGACCGCGCCGCTGGTGTCGACGAAGGGGCGGATCTGGGCCTGGAAATAGCTGTCGAACAGCCCGTCCGGCCCGAACAGCCGGGCGAAATCGTCCAGCGGCGCATCCTGGTCCGACGACGGCGAGAACGGGAAGCGGCGGGTGACCACCGCCTTGCACAGCTGGCCGGGACCGTCGGCGCCGGAGAAGGCGGTCGCCGCCGCATGCCGCACGCTGCTGCCGATCATCGACTGGCCGGAGGCGGCGATCTGCTGCAGCCAGCGCGACACCGGCGCCGGCTGGCGCTGCGATTCCGCCAGCAGCAGTTGCACCGGGTCGCCGCTGCCCTGCAGCGCCGCCGGCACGTTGGCGGTATCGGGGCCGAGCTGCGCCAACTCCTGCTGCAGCGTGTTGATCAGCCGGGTGACGCCCGCGATCGGCGCCGCCTGCCCATCGCCGACGAAATCCTTCAGCGGCTGGAAATGCTGGTCCAGGGCGTCGACCGCGGGCATCGCCGAGTCCGGTGTCGCCGCGCCGATCACCGCGGCCAGCGCCTTGCGCTGCTGCTCCACCGCGTCGCCGCCCGCCTGGCCGGCCGGTTGACCGGCCGCAGGCGGCGGCGAAGCCGGCATCACCGTCAGCTGCCGCGCGATCGACACCAGCAGGTCGCGCATCGGCGATTGCGGCGAAGACAGCACGTAGAGCGCCTGGATCGCCGATGGGCGGTCGGCGAAGGGCGCCAGCGCCAGGTCGCCGAGCATGGCGTCCCATTGCGCCTGGAAATCGGCGGCGTAGAGGGCGACGACGTCCCGCTCCAGCGTCCGCAGCGCCGCCTCGTCCGTCGGCACCGCGTCCGTGCGGCCCAGCACCCAGCTCTCATCGGCCACCGCCTTGGCCGCGCCGGCCAGCCGGGGCAGCAGCACGGTCTGGAAGCCCGCCGCGGTGTAGAAGCCGGGGATGCCGTCGGTCAGCGGCTTGCCGGAGATGCGGGTGAACAGCTGCGCCCCGGCGGAGCCGAGCTCCGCCGCCGGAGTCCAGCCCGGCACCGCCGCGGCCGAGGCTTCGGGCCGGATCCGGCCATAGACCCGGGCGGCCAGCGACACCCGGCTGAAGGAGGCGCGGGCGGTCTCCACCAGCGTGCCGTCCAGCGTCACCGCGGGCAGCGGGTCGGACAGCAGCGCGTCCAGATGGGCCGCTAGATGCTCGCGCATCTGCTGGTTCAGCACGCCGGGGAACCGCGCCTGCCAGTCCAGCGCCATCCAGTCGCGCACCAGCGCCGGGTCGAGCGGGCCGGCGCCGCCGAGCATCAGGTAGATCCGCGTCGCCTGGTACAGGAAGTCGGGATTGTCGATCTGGCCGCGCATCTGCTGCTCCAGCCGCCAGATCAGGCGCGGCAGAAGGATCCGCTCCAGCGCCCGGTGGTAGATGCCGCGCTCCACCGCCTCCAGCTTATCCGCCTGCGACAGGCCGAACAGGCCGGCCAGCCAGCCTGCCGGTTCCCGCGGCAACGCTCGGGCTGTGTCGAGCAGCGGCACGATGACCGGCAGGTCGTCGTCCGACACCTGGTCGAGGCTGACCCCGGCCAGCTGCTGGCGGAAGCCGGCAATGGCCTCGTCGGCGCGCTCGACCGCCACGCGGTTGGTCGCTTCGGCCCGCCACAGCCCGACCGACACGACCAGCGTCGCCGCGGCGATGGTGCCGAGCGCGCCGATGCGCAGCAGGCGCATCCGCCGCGTCCGCTTCGAGCCGGTGGAGACCAGCAGCGCCTCGCCGAGGATGACCTCGCCCAGCATGCGCTTCAGGAAATAGCTGCGCCCGGCCACCGGCTTCAGGCTGGGCGCGCGCTTCTGGTCGACCCCGAAGGACCGGGCCAGCATTCCGGTCAGCCGGTCGATCGGCGTGCCGGCCTGGGTCGCCGAGGTGATGTAGACGCCGCGCAGGAACGGCGCCGGGTCCAGCCGGGTGCCGCCGAAGGCCTGGGCCAGGAAATCCGCCAGCGGCTCCTGCAAGCTGGCCAGCTGCAGCGGGAAGCCGCCTAGCAGGGCCCGGCGGTCGGGCGCGCGCTCGGCCTGCAGCCGCTCATAGAGGCCGTCATCCAGCCGGTCCAGCAGCAGGCGGTACTCGGCGGCGAAGGCGTCGACCCCGCCGGCGACCGGGAAAGTCATGCCCCAGACCTGGCCGCGGCCCTCGGCGTCCAGGTCGTCGAAATACTCGTTGAAGCCGGCCAGCTGGTCGGCCTTGCTGAACACCATGTAGACCGGCACGCGCAGGCGCAGCCGGTCCGACAGCTCGGTCACCCGCCGGCGCACGGTGCGGGCATGGGCGGCC
>NZ_JBCNNF010000320.1:0-7871 GCF_039594555.1 Inquilinus sp. | reverse complement strand
CGGCGATCACGCCGGTGTCGCCCCAGTCGAAGTTCATCGCCACCTGGCCGCCGGAGAAGGCGGTGCGGATGTCGCCGGAGGAGAAGTTCAGCGCGCCCGGCGGCGAGAACTTCACCGATTTGATGTAGTCCTCCAACGCCTTGACCCAGCCGGGGTTGTTCACCGCCGCGTCCATCGTCTCCGGGTCGAAGAACATGCTGCCCGGATTCTGCGGGTCGTTGGTGTAGCTGGCGGCATGGGTGAAGAAGAACCAGAACTGCTGGCCGCCGCGACGGAACGCCTCCGCCGTGCCCCACAGCTTCTGGTCGGGCCGGGTGAAGAACTCGGCGATGTCGTAATATTCCTTCCAGGTCCTGGGCGGCGCCAGGTCGTAGCCGTATTTGGTCTTGAACGCCTCCTTCTCCTTCGGGTCGTCGAACAGGTCGCGGCGATAGGACAGGGTGTGCAGGTCGCCGTCGATGGTCTGCGACAGGTGCTTGCCGTCCCACACCATCAGCCGGTCGCGATAGACCGGGGCGATGTCCTCCCAATCCTTGCCCTGGCGGACCGACTCCGGCATCTCCGACAGATAGGGCGAGAAGTCCGGCATCCAGGCCGGGGCGAAGGTGATGACGTCGAAGGTGGATTCGCCGGCCGTCATCGCCGTCAGGTATTTCGGGTACAGCTCGCCGAACGGGAATTCGACGACATTGACCTTACCGCAGGTCTTCTGCTCCCAGGTCTTGGCCGCCATCTGCAGCGCCAGGGCGATGAAAGGCCCGGTCTGCGACCCTGCGGTCAGGGTCACGCCGGAATAGTCGGGGTCGCAGGCCGCGGCGGCCGGGCCGTGCAGCGCCGCGGTCAGCGCCAGGGCGCCGGCCGCTGCGAAAAGCATGCTCTTCATTGTCCTCCCTCCCTGTGTCGCGATCATCGGATGCTGCCCAGCAGCAGGCCGGATCGCATCAGCCTGGCCAGGAAAATCGCCATCACCATCATCGGGCCGATCGAGATCATGGCGGCGACCGAGATCGCCCACCATTCGTCGCCGCGGTAGGAGTTCTGCCCCGACAGCATGATCGGCAGGGTCTGCCAGCTGCCGGCGGTCAGCAACAGCGAGAACAGGAACTCGTTCCAGACGAAGCTGAGCGTGATCATCGACGTGGCGATCAGCCCCGGCCGCGCCATCGGCAGCACGATCTCGAGGAAGATGCGGAAGCGCGGCACGTCGTCCACCAGCGCCGCCTCCTCGATCTCCACCGGCAGGGCCTGGAAGAAGTCGCGCATCAGCCAGACCACGATCGGCAGCGAGAAGGCGGTGTAGCAGAGGGTCATGCCCCAGAAGCTGTCGAGCAGCGGCAGCCCGGCCTTGCCGATCTCGGAATAGAGCAGGTAGAGCGCGAACGCCGTGACGATCGGCGGGAACATGCGCTGGCTGATGAACCAGAACACCACGTCGTCATTGTCCAGCACCGGGCCGGGCAGGCGCAGCGCGTTGAGCCCGATCGACACCGCCAGCGTCGCCACCAGCGCGCCGCCCAGCGCCTGCACCCGAGCGAGACCGAGCACGTTCTGAAGCAAGAGGAAGCCGCCGATTGCGACCACGGCGAAGGCGAGGCCGGCCAAGAGCCGCACCTGGAACGGAAAGCGCACCAGCGCATAGGCCGCCATCGACCCCAGCGCCACCGACAGCACGGTCGCGGCCAGCCCGATCAGGGTGGAGTTGACGAAGGGCGTGACGAAGTTGCCGCGAACGCCGGACAGGGCGTCGATCCAGGCCTGCAGCGTCGGCTCGAAATCGATCCAGGGCAGGTAGGTCGGCCCGCCGCTGACCGCGGTCGGCGGCTTGAACGAGGTGATCAGCGTCCAGTAGATCGGGAACAGCGTCACCACGAACCAGCCCAGGCACAGCAGGAAGATCAGGCCGCGCTTCGACCGGGAGGGGGTCATCGCCGCTTCTCCAGATGCGGCTTCAGCACCGCCAGGTAGATGGTGCCGAAGACGACGATGACGATCAGGAACAGGAAGCTCAGCGCCGAGGTGTAGCCGAGGTTGAACTTCTTGAACCCCTCCTGATAGGCGAACAGGGTCAGGGTCTCGGTCGACACGCCGGGGCCGCCGCCGGTCAGGACGAAGACCGTGTCGATGATCTTGAAGCCCTCGATGATGCGGATGAAGACGACGGCGGCCGAGATCGGCAGCAGCATCGGGAAGGTGATGCCCCAGAATTGCTGCCAGGCGCTGGCATTCTCCAGCTGCGCCGCCTCGTAGACGTCCTGCGGCAGGCTCTGCAGCCCGGCCAGCATCATCAGGATGACGAAGGGCGTCCACTGCCAGACCTCGACCGCGATGATGGTGCCCAGCGCCCAGGTCGCGTCGGTCAGGAACGGCAGGTTCGGCAAGCCGAACCAGGTGAACAGGTCGTTCACCGGGCCGACGGTGGAGTGGAACAGCATGCGGCCGACCAGCGACACGGCGATCGGCGCCATCAGCATCGGCAGCAGGAAGCCGACGCGGAACAGACGCTCGCCGGGAATTTTGCTATGCAGCGCCAGCGCAATGGCGAAGCCGAGCACGTACTGCACCGCGACCGAGAGGAAGACGATGGTGGCGGTGGTCTGCACGGTGGCCCAGAAGCGCGGATTGGCCAGCAGCGACGCGTAGTTGTCGAAGCCGACGAAGCGCGGCGGCAGCGGCGGCACCAGCCGCATGCTCTGGAAGCTGATGGTCAGGGAGTAGATGAGAGGGAAGATGCCGACCAGCAGGACGACGAGGAAGGCAGGCCAGATGAAGGCGTGCTTGATCGGCTCCCGCAAAGTCCGTGCCTCCCCCTCGCCTGCCCGCGCTTGTCGTCGCGCGGCGTCTTTGACTTGTCGTACGTTATGGTGACTCGCCCCGCCGACGCAACCGGCGGAACCGGATGGAGAAGGATGTGATGGACACCGTCGACCCCGTACGGACTGCCGCCCCCGCCCCGAAGGCCGGCGGCATCGCGGCGGTGATCTTCGATTGCGACGGGGTGCTGGTCGACAGCGAGATCATCGCCTGCCGGGCAGTGGCGCAACTGATCGCACAGTACGAGCCGCAGGCGCCGGTCGAGGAGCTGGTGGAACAGCTGGTCGGCACGCCGGACCTGCACATCGTGCGCCAGGTGGCGGCACGCTTCGGCACGGTGTTCCCGGAGGATATCGGCCCGCGCATGGCGCGGGTGATCGACGACGCGCTGGCGCTCAGCCTCGACGCCATTCCCGGCGTGCTGCCGGCGCTGCAGCAGCTGGGCCTGCCGATGGCGGTGGCCTCGAACAGCCATCTCGACCGGGTGCGCCGGTCGCTGCAGATCGCCGGCCTGACCGCGCTGTTCGGCGACCATGTCTACACGCCCGAGGCGGTGGAGCGGCCGAAGCCCGCGCCGGACCTGTACCTGCACGCCGCCGCGCAGCTGGACGCCGATCCCTCCCGCTGCCTGGTGATCGAGGACAGCGTCACCGGCACCACCGCCGGCGTCGCCGCCGGCATGACGGTGATCGGCTTCCTCGGCGGCCGTCATATCCGCGACGGCCATGCCGACCGGCTGCGCGCCGCCGGGGCCAGGCTGATCTGCCCGCATATGGACGACCTGGCCGGGCTGGTGGCGGGGCTGCGCGGCTAGCCTTCATCCGGCGGCCCATTGCCAGCGGAGCCGAGCGGCCTCATCGTCTGAAGCACGGGTGGGATCCGGAGCGGACCGATGGCGGATGAGGGCGGAACCGGGCTGATCATAGCCGGCGTCGGGCTGGTCATCGCCATCGTCACCGGGCTGACGCAGCTCGATGCCGGACGCAACCTCGTCTGCACCTACACCAGCGTGCTGTGCAAGCGGGCGAACACGGTCCGGATCGCCACGGTCGACTACACGCCGCCGGGCGGGCCGGCCGATCCCGCCAGCACGTCCGGACCGGCGTCAGGCTGGGCGGCGCTGCAGCAGGCCATCGGGTCATTCGCCCCGCCGCATCGAGATTGCATCGCGGCGAACGACTTCATGGCCTTCCGCTCCGGCAATCCACCCTGGCACTGGGACATCGAGCCGGTCGATCCGGGGCAGCAGGTAACGCTGCGCGGCAACCGGCAGCTGATGTTCGACTTCGACAGCCGGTACCGGCCCCTGGTCCGCGACGTCACGCTGTCGATCGAGGTTACGGTCGACCAGTCGACCTTCCGCCGCCCCGACTTCGATTCGCATTACGAGATCGTTCTGCCCGAAGGCTCGGACGAGACGCGCGTCTTCTGCCAGCTGTTCTTCCCCGGGCCGGGCGACCTCGACGTCCATTTCGCCATGAGCGACGACTACTACGGCAGCGACGACCCGATCACGGTGCCGCTGAAGCTGGCAGAGGGGCCGTAACCACGGCCCCTCCCCTCCTCGGTCAGGCGGCAGCCCGCGCAGCTTCGACCTTGGTCACGGTCAGGTTGCGCGGCTTGCCGGACGGGGTGATCCAGGTGATGGTCTGGCCCCGGCGCAGGCCAATCAGCGCCACGCCGACCGGGGTCAGCACCGACAGCCGGCCGGCCTCGATATCTGCCTCCTCCGGATAGACCAGGGTCACGGTGTGCTCCTCGCCCGTCGCGGCGTCGCGATAGGTGACGGTCGAGTGCATCTGCACCACACCCTTGGCCGCGGCGCCCTCGATGATCTGGGCCCGGTCGAGCTCGTCCGCCAGGAAATCGGCGACCGCGGGGAAGGTGTCCGCCGCGGCGTCGGCCAGCGCCGCGAGGCGATCGTAATCGCCGGCGGTGACGTGGATCTCCGGACGCTTGGGCAGGCTGCTGCGGGACATGCCGAGTTTCCTTTCTTCTGGGCACTTTGCTCCGGGGTCATGTCCGGAGGGTTCGGATGCGATCGGCGCTTCGGAGAGGGCCGGGTCGCGAAGTCTGGTGAGGCTGGGAGAACGGGGTCGCGGCGTGCGACCGGGCGAGAACGGACGACGGGGCGGCTCGGGCCTGGGGGCATCGCCCCCGAGGTCAGCAGCCCCGGGCGTGAAGCGGCGTTCGATACGCCGCCAGCAGCTTCGTCCACGGTGTTCTCATACCAACAGAAATAGGCGCCCGGGCCGCGGAAATCAACCGGGGCGCGCCGGATCCGTGGCGCCCATGAAAAAGGCCGCGCGGGGGGACGCCGCGCGGCCGGAGGGAGTCTTAAGCCTGGTCAGAGCACGAAATCGGCTGCCACCAGGGTGCCGTGGGTCTCGACGCGGATCTCGAAATCCGCCCGCCCGTCGCCATTGGTGTCGCCGGCCACGATGCCGCCGGCGAAGCGCAGCTCGCCCGCGACATTGTGGAAGGCCGCGCTGCCGATGAAGGTGAAAGCCTGGTTGCCGAAGGCGAGGAAATTGCTGTTCGCGTCGATCGCGGACAGGTCGATCTTGTCGCCCTCGGCGTGCCGGAAGTCGGTGATCACGTCGCGACCGTTGCCCACCGCGAACTCCGAGCTGGCCAGGAAGCGGAACGTGTCGGCGCCGCCGCCACCTGTCAGTGTGTCGGTGCCGGCCCCGCCGATCAGGATGTCGGCGCCCAGCCCGCCCTTGATGACATCATTGCCGGCCCCGCCCTTCAGCAGGTCGCTGCCGGTGCCGCCGGAGAGCTGGTCGTTGCCGGCCCCGCCGTCGAGCTGGTCGTCGCCGAGCCAGCCGTCGATGGTGTCGGCCCCGGCGGTGCCCACCCGGATGTCGTTGATGTCACGCAAGGCGCCATGCAGGTCGGTCAGCACCCCGGCCGCGGTGTCGACGATGCCTTCGAGCGTCCCGGCCAGCTGGATCAGGGCGTCGAGCTGCGGTACGCCGCCGATGTCCTGCAGGTCGTCGATCACCTCCTTCAGGTCCTGCACCACATCGGAGGTATTGGTCAGCGTCATGTCGAGCACGGCCTGCAGGCCGTCCTGCCCGTTCTCGCCGCCGACCAGGCTCTCCAGCCCCGCGCCGAGCACGCCGTGCTCGCCGAAGAACTGGTTGATCACCGCCTCGGGCACCAGACCGTGCAGCAGGCCGTTGTCGCCGGCCAGCAGGTCGGCCACCGTGCCGGCGATCGCCAGCGGGCCGGCGACCTTGATCACCTCGCCGCCCGCGACCAGCACGCCGACGTCCAGAAGGGTGTTGAACACGTCGCCGACCAGGCCGTCGCCGAGCGAGCCACGCAGCCCCAACTGATCGCCGCCGAGGATGCCGAACTCGCCGAACAGGTTGCCGATCAGGCCGCCGTCGCCCTCCAGGATGCTGCCGCTGAGCACGCCGCCCAGCACGTCGGTCAGCAGCGTGTCGAGCACGCCGGTGGCGCCGCCCAGCACGTTCTGCAGCAGGCCCGCCACGCCGCCGTCGCCCAGCAGGTCGTCGAGCAGCACGTCGGGCGACAGGCTGCCGAGGATGCCGGTCAGCAGGTCGGTGAGCCCGCTGCCATTGTCGCCCAGCACGCCGCCGAGCAGCCCGCCGAGGATGCCGTCGGTCAGCAGGCTGTCGAGCACGTCGAGCCCCGGCAGCTGGGCGAAGATGCCGCCGATGATCTCGCCGAGATCGGTGCTGACGCCGATGCCCGCCAGGATGCCGCCGATCAGCCCGTCCGGGTCGAGCAGGCTGCTGATGATGCCGGTGACGGTCAGGTCGTCGAACAGCCCGCCGACATCGCCGAGCACGCCGCCGATCAGGATGGTGACGAGCCCATGTTCGCCCACCAGCCCGTCGGCGATGCCGCCGACCGTGTCGACCAGCCCGCCCAGCAGCCCGTCATTGCCGAGCAGCGCGCCGACCAGGTCGCCCGAGTTCTGCAGGATGTCGACCAGGTGGGTCAGCAGCCCGTCCGCGCCCAGCAGGGCGCCGACCAGCCCATGGGCGCCGAGCAGGCCGTCATCGCCGAACAGCCCGCCCAGCAGGCCCAGGATCGGCAGGCCGCCGGTCAGGATGTTGCCCAGCAGGCCGGTGATGCCGTCGAGCAGGTCCGACACGATGCCGGTGACGAGCTCGGGCGTCAGCAGCTCTCCGAGCAGGCCGCCGGCTTCGCCGAGCCCGCCCAGGAGATCGCCGAGCGCGCCGCTGAGGATGCCGCCCAGCAGGCCGCCGATCAGGCCGTCCAGGAGACCGTCGAGCAGGCCGCCGACACCGCCGAGAATGCCGCCGAGCAGACCGCCCACGCCGGTCAGGACGCCGCCCAGCAGGCCGTCCTCGCCCAGCAATCCGCCGAGCAGGTCTCCCAGACCGCCCAGCACATCACCCAAGAGATCCGTAGAAGCCATCGTCTCCTCCACCAGGGATTTGAACTTCCCCAGACGCACCGTTCTCTTGACGGCTTAGAGCCCCTTACTTCGAGGCTACCACGTATTTCGGAGGAGAATAAGAATTTATGCAGATAAGCAGGAATCACTACTGGTCAATTGCACCTATATTTCTCAGTTATTTCGATCTCATTTTGCATAAAATCATAGTCACTCCGTGAAAGCGCTCCGGCGAACGCCGCCGGAGGGCGCAGGATGAGGTACGGACCCGTTAGGCGCCGCGGAGCAGCGCCTCGACCTCCCCGCGCTGTGGCATCGACGGCGCGGTGCCGGGACGGGTCACCGAGATGCCGGCCACGGCACAGCCGAAGCGCACCGCCTCGGCTACCGGGCGGCCCTCGGCCAGCGCCAGAGCGAAGCCGCCGTTGAAGGCGTCGCCCGCCCCGGCGGTCTCGACCACCGGCCCAACCGCGAAGGCCGGGACATGCGTGGTCTCCGACCGGCTCTTCAGCAGCGCGCCCTTGGCCCCGAGGGTGACGATCACGGTGCCGACGCCCTTGCCCAGCAGCACCTCCGCCGCCCGCGCCGCCTGCTGGCCGCTGTCGACCGCGAAGTCGACTAGGCTCTCGGCCTCGGTCTCGTTCGGGGTCAGATAGTCCAC
>NZ_JBCNNF010000032.1:0-29102 GCF_039594555.1 Inquilinus sp. | reverse complement strand
TTCATGAGCCAGGCGCCCTGGATGTCGGTCTTCCCGGGCGGCGCGATCTTCCTGGTCGTGCTGGGCTTCAACCTGCTGGGCGACGGATTGCGCGACGCCCTCGACCCCCGCGAAAGCTGAGAGACATCATGTTCACCACCCGCCCCGAACTGCTCGGCACCTTCGGCATGGTCACCGCGACGCACTGGCTCGGCAGCGCCGCCGGCATGGCCATGCTGGAGCGCGGCGGCAACGCCTTCGACGCCTGCATCGCCACCGCCTTCGTGCTGCAGGTGGTGGAGCCGCATCTGGTCGGCCCCGGCGGTGACGTGCCGGTGGTGTTCCATTCGGCCAAGACCGGGAAGACCGAGGTGCTGTGCGGCCAGGGCCCGGCCCCGGCCGGCGCCACCATCGCCCATTACAAGAGCGAAGGGCTGGAGCTGATCCCCGGCAACGGCCTGCTGGCGACCGTCGTCCCCGGCTCCTTCGGCGCCTGGATGACGCTGCTGCGAGACCATGGCCTGCTGACCGTGCGCGACGTGCTGGAGCCGGCGATCCACTATGCCGAGGGCGGCCACCCGGTGCTGCCGCGCGTCGCCGACACCATCGCCGGCCTCAAGGACTTCTTCGAGGCGGAATGGCCGACCTCCGCCGCCCTGTTCCTGCCCGGCGGGTCGGGGCCGAAGGCCCGGCAGCTGTTCCGCAACCCCACCCTGGCCGAGACCTGGAAGCGGGTGATCCGCGAGGCCGAGGCCGTTGGCGGCGATCGCGAGCGCCAGGCCGAAGCGGCGTACGATGCCTTCTACAAGGGCTTCGTGGCCGAGGCGATCGACCGGTTCTCGCGCAGCACCGAGGTGATGGACGAGAGCGGCCGGCGCCATCGCGGCGTCATTACCGGCGACGACCTAGCCCGCTGGCGGCCGGCCTATGAGGCGCCGCTGACCTACGACTATCACGGCCACACGGTCGCCAAGATCCGGCCCTGGGGCCAGGGCCCGGTGTTCCTGCAGACCCTGGCCCTGCTGAAGGACATCGACATCGCCTCGATGGGCCCGGCCAGCGCCGATTTCGTGCACACGGTGACCGAGGCGATGAAGCTCGCCTTCGCCGACCGCGAGGCCTATTACGGCGACCCCGACTTCGTCGACGTGCCGGTCGAGGCGCTGCTGTCCGACGCCTACAGCGACGCCCGCCGCGGCCTGATCGGCGCCACCGCCTCGCGCGAGCTGCGGCCCGGCCGGGTGCCGGGCTACGAGGCCCAGGTCGACCGGGTGATGGCGGTGCTGGAGCGGCTGTCCAAGGTCAGCGGCACGGCGCTGAAGGACCTGGCGGCGAACGAGCCGACCATGGCCGACATGCTGTCGGCCCGGCGCGGCGACACCGTCCACATCGACGCGGTCGACCGCTGGGGCAACATGGTGGCGGCGATGCCGTCGGGCGGCTGGCTGCAATCCTCGCCGGTGATCCCGGAGCTGGGCTTCATGCTGAACAGCCGCGGCCAGATGTTCTGGCTGGAGCCGGACCTGCCGACCAGCCTGGCGCCGGGCAAGCGGCCGCGCACCACCCTGACCCCGTCGCTGGCGCTGCGCGACGGCAAGCCGTACCTGGCCTTCGGGTCGCCGGGCGGCGACCAGCAGGAGCAGTGGCAGCTGCAGCTGTTCCTGCGCCATGTCCATCACGGGCTGAACCTGCAGGAAGCGATCGAGCAGCCGATGTTCCACACGGCGCATTTCCCGAGCTCCTTCTACCCGCGCGAGCGCAAGCCCGGCCATCTGCTGGCCGAGGAGAGCTTCGGCCCCGAGGTGCTGGCGGAGCTGCGCCGCCGCGGCCATGCGCTGGAGGAGGCGCCGGAATGGACCGTCGGCCGCCTGGTCGCGGCCTCCCGCGACCCCGACGGCCTGCTGCACGCCGCCGCCACGCCGCGGCTGATGCAGGCCTATGCGGTGGGGCGGTAGGCACAGCCGATAGTATTCTCTTCCGCTTGCCCTTCTCGTCATGGCGAGGAGCGAAGCGACGTGGCCATCCAGGGGCCGGTACCGCTGGATGGCCACGCCCCTGCGGGGCTCGCCATGACGGATCTTGTTTCGGGGCGTTGGTACTGCTGAGGGATCGGCCCCTACTCCGCCAGCGCCCGCATCACCGCGATCAGGTCCGACTTGCCCTCGAAGCCGATGCCCGGCAGCTCGGGCATGGTGATGTGGCCGTCCTCGACCCGCACCCCGTCCGGGAAGCCGCCATAGGGCTGGAACAGGTCCGGATAGCTCTCATTGCCGCCGAGGCCGAGGCCGGCGGCGATGTTCAGCGACATCTGGTGCCCGCCATGCGGGATGCAGCGCGACGGCGACCAGCTGAGCTGGGCCAGCACGTCGAGGGTGCGGAGATACTCGACCAGCCCGTAGGACAGGGCACAGTCGAATTGCAGCCAGTCGCGGTCCGGCCGCATGCCGCCATAGCGCAGCAGGTTGCGCGCATCCTGGTGCGAGAACAGGTTCTCGCCGGTCGCCATCGGCCCGGGATAGAACTCCGCCAGCGCGGCCTGCAGCGCGTAGTCCAGCGGATCGCCAGCCTCCTCGTACCAGAACAGCGGATAGTCCCGCAGCATCTTGGCATAGGCGATCGCGGTCTCCAGGTCGAAGCGGCCATTGGCGTCGACCGCCAGCCGGGCCTGGCCACCGATCTCGGCCAGCACCGCCTCGATGCGGGCGCGGTCCTCGGCGATCGGGGCGCCACCGATCTTCATCTTCACCACGGTGTAGCCGCGATCGAGATAGCCGCGCATCTCCGCCCGCAGCGCCGAATTGTCCTTGCCGGGGTAGTAGTAGCCGCCGGCCGCGTAGACGAAGACGCGCGGGTTCGCCTCGCGGCCCTTGCGCTGGGCCAGCAGGCGGAACAGCGGCTGGCCGGCGATCTTGGCGACCGCGTCCCACACCGCCATATCGATGGTGCCGACCGCGACCGAGCGCTCGCCATGCCCGCCCGGCTTCTCATTGGCCATCATCGCCGCCCAGATCCTGTGCGGGTCGAGATTGTCGCCGTCGTCATCGATCAGGCTCGCCGGCTCCGCCGCCAGGACGCGGTCGCGGAAGCGCTCGCGGATCAGCCCGCCCTGGCCGTAGCGGCCGTTCGAGTTGAAGCCGTAACCGACGACCCGGCGGCCGTCGCGCACCACGTCGGTCACCACCGCCACCAGGCTGGCGGTCATCTTCGAGAAGTCGATATAGGCATTGCGGATCGGGGAGGCGATCGGCTTCGTCACCTCCACGACATCGACGATGCGCATGCTGGCTTGCCCTTTCGTGCGGAATGGCCGGCCGTCCCGCCCGGCGTCACCCCCGACTCCTAGCAACCATCGCGACGATGGTCTCGGCCAATTCCGCCAGCGCCTCGGCGGCGGTAATCTCGCCGTTGACCGCGGCGGCGGACAGGGCCTCGGCGGCGCCGAGCATGGCCCACAGGCCGGCGGGCGCGATGGCGCCGGCCGGGGCGAAGGGCGCGAGGGCGGCGCGGCAGGTCTCGCGGAACGCCGCGTCGCATTCGCGCTTCACCCGCTCCAGCTCCGGCGAGCTGGTCAGCGCCGCGACCACGCCCGGAATCTCACGGCCCTGGGCCAGCACGCAGTCGAGATAGGCGGCGGCGATCACCTCGGCCCGCCCCGCCAAGGTCGGCTCGTCCGTCGCCAGCGCGGCCTGCAGCCGGGCGGTCTGGCGGTCGTCGAACTCCCGGTACAGCGCGATCAGCAGCCCGGTGCGATCGCCGAAATGATCGTAGACCACCGGCTTGGTGACGCCCGCCCGCTCGGCCAGCCGGCCGAGCGTCAGCGCCTCCGTCCCCTCCTCCCGGATCAGCGCCCAGGCGGCGTCCATCAGCTGGCGGTGCCGCTCCTCCCGCGACAGGCGGCGGCGCGGCTGGGGATCGGATTCTCTCGCGGCGATGCTTGACATGGCTATATACCAAACGTAACTTACTAAAAGTATATAGCACTTATCCCTCCCCCGCAATCACCTGCAGGAGCTGCCGGCATGCACGCGCTCGTCGTCGTCTCGCATCCCGATTCCGCCTCGCTGACCCATGCCGCCGCCGCCCGGATCGCCGAGGGCATCGCACGGTCCGGCCACACCGCCGAGATCGCCGACCTGACGGCGGAGGGCTTCGACCCGCGCTTCGGCGCCGCCGATCAAGCCGCCCATCTCAAGCAGGCGGCGCCCCCGGCCGACGTGGTGGCCGAACAGGCGCGGATCGACCGCGCCGACGCGCTGGTGCTGGTCTATCCGGTCTATTGGTGGTCGATGCCCGGGCTGATGAAGGGCTGGATCGACCGGGTCTTCGCCAATGGCTGGGCCTATGACGAGGTCCCCGGAGGCAGGACCGAGAAGAAGCTGGGCCGCCTGCCGGTCCATCTCGTCGGCCTTGGCGGCGCCGACCGTGGCACCTATGTGCGGCATGGCTATGACGTCGCCATGAGGACGCAGATCGACCACGGCATCTTCGGCTATTGCGGCGCCCCGGTCGCGACCTCGGAGCTGCTGCTGGTGCCGCCGGATGCGGTGGATCCGGCCGAGGCCCTGGCCGCCGCCCGCGCCCTCGGCGGCCGGCTGTTCGAGGCCGCCCGCCGGCCGGCCGACGCGGCCTGACCGGATCGTCACGGTCCGGCGGCCTGCGCCTCGCTGTGCAGGACGGACGCGATCTTCCGGGCCAGCTCGTCATGGCCGAAGGGCTTGCCCAGGATCTGCGCGTCGGCGATGCCGGACAGGGCGGCGCGGTCGATGAAGCCGGTGACGAACAGCAGCGGCAGGCCCGGCCGCCGCTGCCGGGCATGGCGCGCCAGCTCGGCGCCGTTCATCCCCGGCATGGCGAAGTCGACCACCATCAGCTCGATGCCGGGCTCGCTCTCCAGCAGCTCCAGCGCGGCGCCGCCGCTGCCGGCCTCCAGCACGCGATGCCCCAGCTCGCGCAGCATCGCCGCTGTGATCTCGCGCACCGCATTGTCGTCGTCCACCACCAGGATCCGGGCCGCCCGGACGGTGGCGGACGCCGCCGCCGGCCCCCCGTCCGGCGCCGCGGCCGCCTCCCGCGTCCGCGGCAGGTAGATGCAGATCGCCGTGCCCCGGCCCGGCGCGGTGTCGATGCTCACGCCGCCGCCGGACTGCTTGGCGAAGCCCAGCACCTGGCTGAGGCCCAGGCCGGAGCCCTTGCCGACCTCCTTGGTGGTGAAGAAGGGCTCCAGCGCCTTGGCCCGCACCTCCTCCGTCATCCCGGTGCCGGTATCCCTGACGCAGATCTCGACATAGTCGCCCGCTGCCGGCTGCTCCGGCGAGGCGGGCGGGCCGCGCGTGACATTGGCGGTGGTGACGCTGAGGGTGCCGCCCGCCTCCATGGCGTCGCGGGCGTTGATCGCCAGGTTCAGCACCGCCAGTTCGACCTGCGTCGGGTCGGCCAGCGCCAGCCACAGCCCGTCGGTCATCCGGGTCTCGATCCGGATGCGACCGCCCATCGTGCTCTGCAGCAGGTTGTGCATGTCGGCGAGCGTGACGTTCAGGTCGATCGTCCGCGGCTCCAGCCGCTGGCGGCGGGAGAAGGCGAGCAGCTGGTCGGTCAGCTTGGCGCCGCGCTCCGCCGCGATCCGCATGTAGCCGAGCCGCCGTTCCATGGCGCCGTCGAGCCCGGCCTGGGCGAGCCCACGCTCCAGGAAGGAGATGTTGCCCAGGATCACGGTCAGCAGGTTGTTGAAGTCATGCGCCACGCCGGAGGTGAGCTGGCCGACCGCCTCGAGCCGCTGCATCTGGCGCAGGGTCGATTCCACCCGCTCGCGCTCGTCGATCTGGGCCAGCAGCTGGCGGTTGGCGGCGGCCAGCTCGGCCGTCCGCTCCTGCACCCGCGATTCCAGGTCCTCGTTCAGCCGCCGGGCCTCGTATTGGCGCTGGCGGCCGCGCAGCGCGGTCTGCACCACGCTGACCAGCGTGGTCGGGTGGAACGGGCGCTCCAGGAAGGCGACGTTGCCGAGCAGGCCGGTCAGGCGGGCGGCGGTCGGGTTCCGCTCCAGCCCGCCGCCATGCCGGGTCAGCACCACGAAGGGAAAGTCCGACCAGGGCGGCTGCGACGACACCCATCGCGTCAGCGGCGCGACGTCGACGCCGGCCAGCGCCTCCTCGGTGATGATGGCCAGCTCGGCCCCCCGGCGGATCTCGGCGAGAAGCTGCGCCAGATCCTGGCAGATCTCCGCCTGGATCGACGCCTCCCGCAGGATGCCGCGGGCCACCGGCGCGTCGCGGCCCTGCGGGGCCAGGATCAGCGCCCGCTCCGCGGAAGGTGGCGTCGCGCTCATGCCTGGTCGAGCAGCGGTGCGGACTGTCCGACATAGGTGGGCACCCCGCGCAGCACCCCCTGGAATTCGGTCAGCGGCTCGCCGACCGACAGGCCGCGGCCGTCGATGCGCAACTCGCGGATCGTGTCTTCATGCGCCCCGGTGCGCTTCTTGATCACGGAGATGGCGCGCCGGACGCGGCCGAAGGCTTCGAAGTAGCGCAGCATGATCACCGTGTCGGCCAGGTAGGTGACGTCGACCGTCTGCCGCATCTCGCCGACCATGCCGTGCTGGGCGACGGTCAGGAAGGTCGTGGCGCCGCGCCGGTTCAGGTATTGCAGAAGCTCGTGCAGGTGCAGGGTGATGTGCTGCTCCTCCGACATCGCCGCCTGGTAGCCGTTGAGGCTGTCGATCGCCACCAGCCGGATGTTCCCGCGATCGACGCTGTCGCGGACGCGGTGCGAGAACTCGCCGGGGCTGAGCTCGGCGGCGTCCATCTGCTCCACCACCAGCTTGCCGGCGTCGCGCATCGCGGTCAGGTCGATGCCCAAGCCCCGGGCGCGGTCGAACAGCAGCCCCAGCTCCTCGTCGAAGACGAACAGCGCGGCGGTCTCGCCCCGCGCCACCGCGGCGGCGATGTATTGCAGCAGCAGCATCGACTTGCCAGTGCCGGCCGGCCCGATCACCAGCGTGCTGGACCCGGTGGCCATGCCGCCGCCCAGCAGGGTGTCCAGCCCGGCGTTGCCGCTGCGCGTGACCTCGCCCATGAAGCCCCGGCGATGCTCGGCCGCCACCAGGCGCGGGAACACTTCGATGCCGCCGGACGTGATGGTGAAGTCGTGATACCCACTGCGGAAGGGCTGGCCGCGGCATTTGACGATGCGCAGCCGCCGCCGCTCGCCGCCATAGATCGGCGCCAGCTGGTCGAGATGCACGACGCTGTGGGCGATGCTGTGCACCGCGCGGTCGGTGTTCTCGGTGGTCAGGTCGTCGAGCATGATGACGGTCGACCGGCTCTGCGAGAAATAGTGCTTCAGCGCCAGCACCTGGCGGCGGTAGCGCAGCGAGCTCTGCGCCAGCAGGCGGATCTCCGACAGGCTGTCGATGACCACGCGCTGGGGCTTCAGCCGCGCGATCGCGTCGAAGATGCGCTCGATGGTCTCGCCCAGTTCGAGATCGGAGGAGTAGAGCAGGCTCTGCTGCTGCTTCGGGTCCAGCACGCTCTCGGGCGGCACCAGCTCGAAGATCTCGATCTCCGGCCCCAGCGTCCAGCCATGCGAGCGCGCGCCGTCGCGCAGCTCCTGCTCGGTCTCGGCCAGGCTGATATAGATGCCTTTCTCGCCTTCGGCGGCGCCGGCCAGCAGGAATTGCAGGGCGATCGTGGTCTTGCCCGTCCCCGGATTGCCTTCCAGGAGGTGAAGCCGGTTCCGGGCCCAGCCGCCGTGCAAGGCTTCGTCGAGTCCGGCGATGCCGGACCCCGCCCGCGGCAGAAATTCAAGCTTCGGATCCATCATCGGACGTTCGAAAGCTCCCGTGGTGCGCGCGGCGTCCGGGTGCTTACCCGAGCGAAGCGCCTCCGTGCGGGAAAGGGAACATCGCCTCTGCGGGGGAAGTTCCTCGCTGAACAGGCGCAGACGATAGCAGGCCATCCGAGCGCTTGTGTGAAAGGCTCGCCCCGAGTTCCCGAAAATATTCCCAACATCGCAATAACAATGAAGATGAATCACGAAAATTCGAAATCATCTCTCGGATCCGCCACCAGGCGATTCCAGTTCGACTTGCCCCAAGCGACCTTGAATGAGATGAAACGCGTCTCGCCGGGATCCGGACCATGGGAATTTCACGGCAAGAACCGGAGTGAGGCCGCCGGTTGCCTCCTTCACTCTCCATCGCATCCAACGACGAAGGGAGAGATCGGATGAGCGCATTGGCGGGCAAGGTGGCTATCATCGCCGGCGCCAGCTCCGGCATCGGCCGGGCGGCCGCGGTGCTGTTCGCGCGCGAGGGCGCGGCCGTGGTGGCCGGGGCGCGGCGGCCGGCGGAGCTCGACTTGCTGGTGGCCGAGATCGAGGCCGCGGGCGGCCGGGCCGCGGCGCTGGCCGGCGACGTCACCGACGAGGGGTACGCCCCGGCGCTGGTGGCGCTGGCGGAGGAGCGGTTCGGCGGGCTGGACGTCGCCTTCAACAATGCCGGCATGGTCGGGCCGATGGCGCCGACGCCGGAGGTATCGCCCGCGGCCTGGCGGCAGACGGTCGAGACCAATCTGACCAGCGGCTTCCTGGCGGCGCGGCACCAGATCCCGGCGATGCTGCGGCGCGGCGGCGGGTCGCTGATCTTCACCTCGACCTTCGTCGGTTACACGGTCGGCTTCCCCGGCGTCGCCGCCTATGCCGCCAGCAAGGCCGGGCTGATCGGGCTGGTGCAGGCGCTGGCGGTGGAGTTCGGCGGCCGGGGCGTCCGCGTCAATGCGCTGCTGCCGGGCGGCACCGAGACGGAGATGTACCGGGAGTTCGCCAAGACCCAGGCGGAGCGCGACTTCATCACCGGCCTGTACCCGATGAAGCGGCTGGCGACTCCGGAGGAGATGGCGCGGTCGGCGCTGTATCTGGCGTCCGACGCCTCCAGCTTCACCACCGGCACGGCGCTGCTGGTGGATGGCGGGGTGTCGATCACGCGGACGTGAGAGGCCGGAGCCAGCCCCCTCACCCTCCCGCCGCCAACGCGGCGGGCCCCTCCCTCTCCCCGAGGAGAGGGAAACTTCACCTCTCCCCCGGGGAGAGGTCGAAATCGCATCGCGATTTCGGGTGAGGGGGTGGCTCCGGCCCCTCAGTCCGAGCGCACTAGGCCACCACCCCCGCATGGTGCTCGACCGCGGCCAGCACCGTCTCCATCTGCACCTGGTGGCCCAGGGCGAAGCGGTCGCCGTAGATGGTCTCGTCCGGGTATTCGGTGATCAGGGTCAGCGGCGGCACGTGGCGCTCGTCCGCACCGATCAGGCAGGGGATGCCGTTGATCACGGTGAACGGCCCGGCCCCGGCATGGGCGCCATAGGCGGCGAGCTGCATCCGGTTCAGCTCCAGCAGCGGCTCGATCCGGGCCAGGCGGCGGGTGATCGCCTCGATCAGCGCCATGCCGGGCTCCGCCCAGTCCGGATGGTGGCGCAGGATCAGGAAGAAGCCCTTCGGGATGGTCCACATCTCGAAGCCGCGCGGCAGGTAGCCGGTGAAGGGCCGGGTCCATTCATGCGCCGGATAGCCGTGCAGGTTGACATGCAGCTGCGCCCCGGTGCGGGCGATCGACTCGCTGCGCGCCGCGCGCTCGTAGAGCCCGTCCCCCTCCCGGTACTCCAGGTCGTCGCCCAGCGCGGTGTAGCGGGCGGCGTGGTGCATGTGCCGCGGATTGTCCAAGCACAGGCGCCGGTGCAGGGCATAGCCGTCCGGGTTCTCCAGCGGGATCAGGGCGAGATGGTGCTCCGGGTCCTGCAGCAGCTGCTGCGCGGCACGCAGGGCGCCGACCGGGCCGGTGGTCTCGTTGGCGTGCTGGCCGCCGGTGACCACGACGGCGGGGCGCGACCCCGGCCGGATCAGCCCCGGTACCGCCCGCCCCTGCCGCGACCGGGCCTCGATCGGATGGCCGCCGAGCGCTGCCAGCTCGCGATGCACCTGCTCGATCGACAGCGGCGCCTCGGCCGTGTCCAGAACCTGAACCGGCCAGTCGCCGGGCTCGCCGGACACGTCGAACGGCATGGTCTCGACCCGCACCCGGGGAGCGCCGGAAGGCGAGCGGATCTCCGGCACGATCTGGCCCGGCTGCAACCGGCGGTCGCCGGCCGGGCGGCCGGAATGGCGCTGAAATACTTCGAGCAGGGTGAAGTACAGGTCCTCGTGCAGCGCCTCGTGCAGGCTGACGGCCTCCTCATGGAAGGGCAGCGTCCGCTCGATCGCCGGCGCCTCGACCGTGATCGACAGCCGCTCGAAATAGGGCTCGTCGCCACCCCAGGGGTGGCCCTTCACGGCCTCGACCGCGGCGTGGAACAGGCCCTCGACCTCGGTCTCCAGCCGCTCGTCCCGCTCGCCGTCGGGCCGGCCGGTGACGCGCAGCCAGCCGGTCGGCGACAGGCAGGCGGCGCCGAGATGGTCGGTGCCGAGGTGGTTCGGGGCGAACACCTCCGACGTCGCCATCCGGCCATCCTGGTATGTGAGCGCCACGCGGTAGCGCAGCGTCTCGTCGCCCGGCTCGAAGCGCAGCTCGACCCCGTCCAGCAGCGGCTGCAGCGGATACGCCTCCAGCAGGAAGCGGTCGGGCGCGGCGGCGGGGTGGACCGGGTAGCGGATGACAGCGGTGGCCAGCCCCTCGGTCTCGATCTCCTCCAGGAAGGCGTGCAGCAGCGGCTTGTAGGCGCTGCGCAGCCGGGCCGAGACGCCGGCCGAGGCCAGCGCCGTCTCGGCCTCGCGCCGCGCGGCCTCGTCCTCGAACAGCCAGGCCTCCACCGCCGCGCCGTGATGGCCGTCGGACAGGTCGCGCAGCAGGGCGTCGAGGGTCCGCGGCGCCTCTTGGTCGAGGAGAAGGGTCATGGGTCAGGGCTTTCCGGTCGGGTCGAGGACGTCGCGCAGCCAGTCGCCGAGCAGGTTCAGGCCGAGCACGGTGAGCATGATGGCGAGGCCGGGGAAGACGCTGATCCACCAGGCCGTCTGCACATAGGTGCGGCCGTCGGCCAGCATGCCGCCCCAGCTGGGGATCAGCGGGTCGACGCCGAGGCCGAGGAAGGTCAGGCTGCTTTCCAGCAGGATGTTGTTGGCCACGTTCAGCGTCATCAGGATGACGATCGGCCCCAGCACGTTGGGCAGCAGGTGGTCGAGGATGATGCGGTGGTCGCGCACGCCGATCGCCGCGGCGGCCTGCACGAATTCCCGCTCGCGCAGCGACAGCACCGAGCCGCGGACGAGGCGGGCGTACTGCACCCATTGCGAGACGATCATGAAGAAGATCACCCGGTCGAGGCCGCCGCCAAGGATGGCGATGAAGGTCAGCGCGATCAGGATGAAGGGCAGCGCCTGCTGCACGTCGGCGCAGCGCATCAGGATCATGTCCCAGAGGCCGCGGTAATAGCCGGCGACCAGCCCGGCCAGCGTGCCCAGCACCACGGCGCCGGCGACAGACGCGAATCCCACGGTCAGCGAGATGCCGCCGCCCGTCACCACCCGGGCCAGCACGTCGCGGCCGACCGGGTCGGTGCCGAGCGGATGCGCCCAGGACTGGAACGGCGGCAGCAGCCGGGCGGTCAGGTCGAAGCCCTCGCCGCCGTCGGGGAACAGGAGGCCGGCGCACAGCACCGCCAGCACCATCACCCCGGTCAGCACGGCGCCGAGGATGAACTCCAGGTTGCGCAGGCGGCGCGACCAGGGGCGGCTGTCTTCGACGATCGCCATCGGCTATTCGGTCCGGATGCGCGGATCGACCAGCCCGTAGGCGATGTCGACCGCGAGGTTGATGACGACGATCAGGATCGCCAGCACCGTGATCACCGCCTGCAGCACCGGATAGTCGCGCGCGGCGATGGCGTCGAAGGCCAGCGACCCCATGCCGGGCCAGGCGAAGACCTGCTCGACCACGACGATGCCGCCGACCAAGCCGCCGAACTGCAGCCCGATATAGGTGATCAGCGGGATGGCGCAGTTGCGCAGCGCGTGCTTGTACAGCACCACCCGCTCGCGCAGGCCCTTGCTGCGCGCCACCATCACATACTGCGCCGACAGCGTCTCCAGCATCGCGGTGCGCACCAGCCGGACATTGGTGGCGGTGAGGATGATCGCCATGGTGGCGGCCGGCATCACCAGGCTGGCGGCGCCCTCCATCCCGCTCGGCGGCAGCCAGCCGAGGGCGATCGAGAAGACCAGCACCATCATCATGGCAAGCCAGAAATTCGGGAAGGACAGCCCGACCAGCGACAGGATGCGGATCGCCTGGTCGACCGCCCGTCCCTTGTGCACGGCGGCGTGGATGCCGAGCGGGATCGACAGCACGATCGAGGCCAGCAGCGAGACGAAGGCCAGCAGCAGCGTCGCCGGCAAGGCGCGTCCGACCAGCAGGGTGACCGGAGTGTTGCCGAGGAAGCTGCGGCCGAGATCGCCGCTCAGCAGCCCCTGCAGGAAGCCGAGATACTGGACCAGGAACGGCCGGTCGAGGCCGAGGGCGATGCGGATCCTCTGCAGGTCCTCCTCGGTCACGCTGCCGGCGCCCTGGGCCAGCATGATCGCCGGGTCGCCGGTCAGCCGGATGGCCCAGGAGACCAGCAGCGTCACCACCAGCACCACGAACACCGCGAGCGCCACCCGCCTGGCGACGAAGCCGATCATTCGACCGTCGCGTCGACGAAGCGCATCCGCTCGTCGGAGGGCAGCTGGGCGTTCTGCACCCGCTTGCTGACGCCGTAGATGGTGTTCGAGTTGTACAGCGGCAGCTCCATCGCCTTGTCGGCGACATAGCCGGCGACCGCCTGCAACGTCTTCTCGCGCTCGGCCGGGTCGTAGGTCTTGCGCTGCGCCTCCAGCATCGCGTCCAGCTCGGGGATGCTGTCGTACGGGTTCCACTTCTCACCGGTGTGGTACATCAGATAGGCGGTGTTGTCGTAGTCGAAGGTCCAGCCGCCCCAACCCTCCTGGAACAGCGGGCCGGTCTTGCCGTTCGGCACGATGTCGTTGAGGAAGACATTGCTCTCATAAGGCTTCAGCGTCGCCTTGAAGCCGACCATTTGCAGATAGCCGGCCACCGCCTGCAGCACTTCGCGCAGGGTGGCGTTGTCGCCACGGAAGTCGAGCTGCAGCGGCGTGCCTGGCTTCACCCCGGCCTGGGCCAGCAGGGCCTTGGCGCCGGCCGGGTCGAAGGGCAGCGGCTTCAGGTCGGGCGGATAGCCGAAGGACAGCCGGCTCTGGAAGCTGACGATCGGCTCGGCTTGGCCGGCCAGCACGGTCTTGACGATGGTGTCGCGATCCACCGCCATGATGATCGCCTTGCGGACCTCCTCCTTCGCCGTCAGCGGGTCCTTGGTGTTGAAGCGCATGGCGTAGACGGTCGGGCCAGGCACGCTAACGATCTGCAGCTTCGGGTCCTGCGAGATCACCGGCACCTGGGCGACCTCGATCTGGGTCGCGACGTCGACGCGGCCGGCCTGCAGCTCGGCCACCCGGGTCGAGGATTCGGCGATGAAGCGATAGACCAACTTGTCGATCTTCGGCGCGCCGCCCCAGTAGTTGGGGTTGGCCTCCAGCGTCAGGCTGACCTTCGGCTCATAGGCCACGACCTTGAACGGGCCGGTGCCGATCGGCGCGCTGTTGAAGGCGTCGTCGCCCTTCTCGGCGATGTATTTCGGCGGCACGATCATGGCGCCGTAGCCGGCCAGCTTGGTCAGCAGCACCGGGTCCGGCCGCTTCATCACGAAGTCGACCGTGTGGTCGTCGACCACCGCGACATGGTCGATCGAATTGTAGTTCGACTGCTGCGGTCCCTTGGCGCCCTCGGCGCCGAGCAGCCGGTCGAAGGTGAACTTCACCGCCGCGGCGTCGAAGGCCTCGCCGTTCTGGAAGGTCACGCCCTGGCGCAGATGGAAGCGGATGCGGTTGGCGTCGTCCAGGAACTCCCAGCTCGTCGCCAGGCCGGGCACCAGCTTGAGGTCGGGCCCGCGCATCACCAGCCCGTCGAAGATCTGGCTGCCGACCGAGCCCCAGGCGACCAGGAAGGTGTCGATCGGGTCCCAGCTGCCGGGGTCCTGCCGCAGCGCCACGGTCAGCGTTCCCGCCGCCTGGGCCTGGGAGGCCACGGCCGGCAGCAGCGCCGCCGCCAGGGCCAGTCCGAGAGCGTGCCTACCGATGAACCTGGGAATCCGACTGAGAACAGTTGATTTACACTTTAAATTGTCATGCCCGGGCTTGACCCGGGCATCCAGAGAGCGTCGACACCCTCTGGATTGCCGGGTCAAGCCCGGCAATGACAAAAGGGAAAAAGCGTTCGTTTCAGCAGCCTTGGCTCTTGGATCGTTCATCATCGCCTTCCCTGTTTTGTGATGGCGGCTCATGCCTCGACCGCCGCGAAATGATTGGGTCCGACCGGAAGCAGCCGGTGGATCGCCGGTTCGTCGCCGACGGCGCGCACCGGGCTCGGGATCTCGCCCTCCAGCGCCGGGCGGTTCCCCGCCCGCTCCGGATCGGCCACCGGCACCGCCGCCAGCAGCCGCTTCGTGTAGGGGTGCCGCGGTGTCTCGAACACCGCCCGGCGCGGTCCGATCTCGACAATCTGGCCGAGATACATCACCGCGACCCGGTGGCTGATCTTCTCCACCACCGCCATGTCGTGGGTGATGAAGAGATAGGACAGCCGCTGCCGCGCCTGCAGCTCCATCAAGAGGTCGACGATCTGGGCCTGGATCGAGACGTCGAGGGCGGAGACGGATTCGTCGGCGATGATCAGCCTGGGATCGCTGGCCAGGGCCCGGGCGATGCAGATGCGCTGGCGCTGGCCGCCGGAGAACTCGTGCGGGTAGCGGCCGGCCCGGGCCGGCGGCAGGCCCACCCGCTCCATCAGCTCATGCATCCGTCTTGTCACCGCCGCGCGGCCCTGCGCCAGCCCGTGGGTGACGATCGGCTCGGCGATCGAGAAGCCCACCTTCTTGCGCGGGTCCAGCGCGGCGAAGGGGTCCTGGAACACATACTGGATCTTCTGGCGCAGCCGCCGCCGCTCGGCCGCCCCCATGGCTAGAACGTCCTGGCCCTCGAAGCGGATGCTGCCCGAGGTCGGCTTCACCAGCTGCTGCAGGGTCTTGCCGATGGTCGACTTGCCGCTGCCCGATTCCCCGACCAGGGCCAGCGTCTCGCCGGGGTACAGCTCGAAGTTCACCTCCTCCACCGCATGGACGCGATGGGTGACGCGGCCGAGCATGGTCTTCTTCACGTCGAAGCGCGTGGTCAGCCGGTCGACCGACAGCAGCGGCGCGGACGTGTCGGCGGTGTCCTGCACCCGGATCTCGCCGATACTGCGCGGCGTGTCGCCGTCCAGCACGATCAGCGGCGTGCGCTTCGGCAGGTCCTCGCCGGCCAGGCTGCCCAGCCGCGGCACCGCCGACAGCAGCGCGCGGGTGTAGGGGTGCCGCGGCGCCCGGAAGATCTCGCGCACCGGCGCCTGCTCGACCTTGCGGCCGCGCCACATCACCAGCACCTCGTCCGCCATCTCCGCCACCACCCCCATGTCGTGGGTGATGAACAGCACGGCCATGCCGAGGTCGCGCTGCAGCTCGCGGATCAGGGTCAGGATCTGGGCCTGGATGGTGACGTCCAGCGCCGTGGTCGGCTCATCGGCGATCAAGAGGCGCGGCCGGCAGCACAGCGCCATCGCGATCATCACCCGCTGACGCATGCCGCCAGACAGCTGGTGCGGGTAGCGGTCCAGCATCGCCCCGGCATCCGGCAGCCGCACCCGTCGCAGCAGCGCCTCCGCCTCCCGCCGCGCCTCGCGCAGGCTCAGGCGCTGGTGCAGGACCAGCGCCTCGACGATCTGGTTGCCGATGGTGAAGACAGGGTTCAGCGACGTCATCGGCTCCTGGAAGATCATCGCGATGTCGTTGCCGCGGATCTGCCGCAGCCGGTCCTCCGGCGCCTGCACCAGGTCGACCGGCGCCCCCTCCCCCGGCCGGAACCGGATCGATCCGCCGGCGATGGCGCCGCCGACATGCCGCACCAGCCGCATCACCGACAGCGCCGTGACCGACTTGCCGGAGCCGGATTCGCCGACGATGGCCAGCGTCCGGCCGGGGGCCAGGTCGAAGCTCAGCGACTGCACGGCCGCGAACGGGCCTGAGGGCGTGTCGAAGCCGACGGTGAGATCCCGCACCGAGAGCAGGGCGTCGGACTCCGCGCCCGGCCGTGGCGCGTCGAGGGTGTCGACAAGGCCGGTCACGGGCTGATCGCCGGCGCGCGTCCGTTCACCCTGCCCTGCCCCATGCCAGCCTCTGTCCGGAGATTCGACGGCGAACTGTCGAAGCCCCGCCGCCGCCCTGTCAACCCGCTCTTCGCCGCGGTGCCGTCAGCGCGTCCCAGCCGGCCATGGCGCTGTCGACCACGGCCTGCAGCGCCGGGCAATCGGCGCCGTTGCGGGCCTGGATGGTCAGGCCGTTCAGCACCGTGGCGAAATAGGCGGCGATGGCCTGGGTGTCGGCGCCCGGCGGCACGTCGCCCTCGGCCACGCCGCGGTCCAGCCGCGCCTTGATCTGCGCCACCGACCGCCGCCCGGCCGCCTGCAGATAGTCGCGCACCTCCGGGCTGGCCGGGCTGCCGACGGCCGAGGCCAGCACGATCATGCAGCCCGGCGGCCGGTCCGGCGCGGTGTAGGCCACCGCATTCTCGCGCAGCATCGCCTCGACGCCGGCCCGCGCCGTCGGCCCGTCCTGCAGCGAGCGGGAGGCCGAGCCGCCCTCGCCCGCCTCGTAGAGCTCCAGCGCCTCGCGGAACAGCGCCTCCTTGCAGCCGAAGGCGGCGTACAGGCTGGGCGAGTTGATGCCCATGGCGGCGGTGAGGTCGGTCATCGACGCGCCGTCATAGCCGCGCGCCCAGAACACCTCCATCGCCCGGCGCAGCGCGGCGGCCCGGTCGAAGCTGCGGGGACGGCCCCGTTCGGCCATCGCGGATCCTTTCTGTGTCAACCAATACATAAACCGCTGGACAGGCGCCGGCAAGTCGGATACGGATTTATGTATCGATCAACACATAAATGGAGAGACCCATGTCCGGATTGTCGGGAAAAGTCGCGCTGGTCACCGGCGGCAGCCGCGGCATCGGCGCCGCGATCGCGGAGCGGCTGGCGCGGGATGGCGCCGATGTGGCGGTGACTTATGCCGCCTCGCCTGAAAAGGCGCAGGCCCTGGTCGGGCGGATCGAGGCGGCGGGCCGGCGCGGCCTGGCGATCGCCGCCGACGCCACCGACGGCCGCGCGGTGCAGGCGGCGGTGGAGCGGACCGTGGCCGAGCTGGGCCGGATCGACATCCTGGTCAACAATGCCGGCGTCTTCCCCTACGGCCCGTTCGAGGAGGTGACCGAGGAGGAACTGGACCGCGTCCTGGCGATCCATGTCCGCTCCAGCTTCCTGGCGGCGCAGGCGGCGGCCCGGCACATGGGCCAGGGCGGCCGCATCATCTCGATCGGGTCGTGCCTGGCCGACTATGCCGGCGCGGCGAACATGACGCTCTACGTCATGACCAAGGCGGCGCTGACCGGGCTGACCCGCGGCCTGGCGCGGGACCTGGGACCGCGCGGCATCACCGCCAACATCATCCATCCCGGCCCGACCGACACCGACATGAACCCTGCAGACGGACCGCATGCGGACGGCCAGCGCCAGCACATCGCGCTCGGCCATTACGGCGAGGCGTCGGACATTGCCGCCATGGCCGCGCATCTCGCCGGGGAAGGCGGGCGCTGGATCACCGGCGCGTCCATCGCAGTGGACGGCGGAATCAACGCGTAAGAGGAAGGCCCGCCCCTCGGGCGGGCCGCCTATTGCGCCGGGACCTCGGCCGGGCGCTCGCGGCCCAGCGTCGCCTGGGCCAGGGCGAAGGCGATGACGGCGCAGCCGGTGATGCCCGCCACCATCGGCAGCGAGGTGCCGTCGAAGAACGGGCCGATCACCGCGATCACCACCGCGCCGGTGACGAATTGCAGCGTGCCCATCAAGGCCGAGGCGGTGCCGGCGACGGCGCCGTGATTCTCCAGCGCCAGCACCGAGGTGGTCGGGATGACGAGGCCGAGGAAGCCGTAGCCGATGAACAGCAGCGCGGTCAGCACCGCCAGCTGGTCGACTCCGGCCGCGGTCACGGCCAGCAGCACCACCATGGCGGCGGCATAGCCGGTGACGGCGATCCGCACGATCCGGCCCAGGCCGAAGCGGCCGGCCAGCCAGCCGGTGCATTGCGACACGCCGATGAAGGACACGGCGTTGATCGAGAAGAACACGCTGTAGAGCCGCGGCGACAGGCCGTAATGCTCGATCAGGATGAAGGAGGAGTTGGCGAGGTAGGCGAAGAAGCTGGCGATGCCGAAGGCGCCGATGAAGGTCAGCCCCAGGAACTGCCAGTCGGTCAGCAGCGAGCGGTAGGCCCGCAGCGCGCCGAGGATGCTGCTGTCGACGCGATGGTGCCGCGGCCGCGTCTCGGTCAGGAACAAGGTCAGCATGACGATGCCGAGCGCGGCCAGCACCGTCACCACCCAGAACACGCCGCGCCAGCCCGCCGCCTCGATCACGAAGCTGCCGCCCAGAGGCGCCAGGATCGGCGAGACGCTGAACACCAGCATCAGCAGCGACATCAGCCGCGCCGCCTCGGTGCCGGTGTGCAGGTCGCGCACCACGGCCCGCGGAATGACCATGCCGGCGCAGGCGCCGAGGCCCTGGACGAAGCGGAAGGCGACCAGCGTCTCGATGTCCGGCGCGAAGGCGCAGCCGATGCTGGCGGCGACGAAGACGGCGAGGCCGAGATACAGCGGCAGCTTGCGCCCGAACATGTCGGAGAGCGGGCCGAACACCAGCTGGCCGACGCCGAGCGAGATGAAGAAGGCCATCAGGCTGGCCTGCACCGCCTCGGTCCCCGCCCCCAGGCTGCGGCCGATCTCCGGCAGCGCCGGCAGGTACATGTCGATCGCGAACGGCCCGATGGCTGTGAGCAGGCCGAGCACGATCGCGTAGCGGAGCAGCGACGAGGACATGAGCGGTCTTCCGGATGGGAGGCCGGCGGACGGAGATGGGTCCGGGCGGATGACGAGCGCGAGGCGCATGTCGCCCTTTGCGGGCGCTCGCTGCGACTCTCTGTCCAAAACTTTGGACAGTATTGTCCAAATCGTCAAGCCCCCTTAAGCTGGGGCGATGCGGGAGTTGGAACAGATCGGGCGGCCGACGCCGCCCCGGCGCGGCCAGGTCGCCAAGCATGCCTCGGTGCTGGACGCGGCCACGGCGGTGTTCTGCCGCGATGGCTTCGCCGGCGCCAGCATCGACCTGATCGCGGCCGAGGCCGGGGTGTCACGCCAGACCATCTACAACCACCATGGCGACAAGGAGGCGTTGTTCATCGCCGTGGTGCGGGAGATGACCGAGCGCTGCAACGCCGGCCTGTTCCAGACCCTGACCACCTTCCCCGACCAGCCGCGCGACCTGGAGGCGGAGATGGCCGCCTTCGCCGGCCGGCTGGTGCGCAACTGCCTGTACAACCGTGACGGCGGCGCGCTGCGAAAGCTGATCCAGACCGAGGGCGAGCGCTATCCCGGGCTGTTCGCGGCGTGGCGCGAGCACGGGCCCGGCACCGCCTGGGCCGCGATCGCGGCCCGCTTCGCCCGGCTGGCCCATGCCGGATACCTGCGGATCGAGGATCCGGACCTGGCTGCGCGCCAGTTCCTGGCCCTGATCCATGCCGATTTCCACATCCCGTACATGCTGGGCACCAAGCCGACGGAGGCGGAGGTCGACACCGGCGTCGCCAACGCCGTGCGCACCTTCCTGCGCGCCTTCGGCCCGGCCGCTCCGGCGCATCAGGCGAGGCCGAACTGAACTGCCCGCGGGATCCGGTTTTTTCTTATCTGTCATTGCCGGGCTTGACCCGGCAATCCAGGGCCACCGAGAGCGGCTCTTGAAAGCCCCTGGATCCTCGGGTCAAGCCCGAGGATGACAATGAATTGGAGTATCAAGCTGGAGCGAAGTGGCCCCCGAGAGCCCATATTCGGTTGGATCAGCCCTGCGCCGATGGCTGGTGCGGATCGAATGATCTGACATAACATCCCGTCCGACACCGCCGACCACCCGTCCCTTCCCGTCACCGATCGAGCGATCGCCCATGACCGCATCCGCTCTCTTCTCGCCGCTCGCCCTCGGCCCTCTCACGCTGCCCAACCGGATCGTGATCGCGCCGATGTGCCAGTATTCCGCCGATGACGGCTGCGCCAGCGACTGGCACATCCAGCATTGGATGACCCTCGCCATGTCCGGCGCCGCGCTGGTGGTGGTGGAGGCGACCGGCGTCGAGCGCCGGGGCCGCATCACCCATGGCTGCCTGGGCCTGTATTCCGACGCCAATGAGCGGGCGATCGCCCGTGCCCTGGCCGCAGCCCGCGCCGTGGCCCTGCCCGGCACCCGCTTCGGCATCCAGCTGGCCCATGCCGGACGCAAGGCGTCGACCCAGCGTCCCTGGGAAGGCGGCCGCCCCCTCGGCCCCGACCAGGATCCGTGGCCGACCGTCGCCCCCTCCGCCATCGCCTTCGACAATGGCTGGCACACGCCGGAGGCGCTGGACGAGGCCGGGCTGGAGCGGGTGAAGGCCGCCTTCGTCGCCGCGGCCCGGCGCGCCGTGCGGCTGGGCTTCGACGCCATCGAGCTGCACATGGCGCACGGCTATCTGTTCCACAGCTTCCTGTCGCCGCTGTCGAACCAGCGCGACGACCGCTGGGGCGGCGATGCCGAGCGGCGGCGTGCCTTCCCGCTGGCGGTGGCGGCGGCGGTGCGCGAGGTGGTGCCGGCCGGCACCGCGCTGGGCGTCCGCGTCAGCGCCTCGGAATGGGTCGAGGGCGGCTTCGAGGTCGGGGAGGCCGCGGTTCTGGCCGCCGAGCTGAAGGCCCTGGGCTACGACTTCCTCTGCGCCAGCTCCGGCGGCAACGCCGCCCATGCGCGCATTCCGGTCGGCCCCGGCTACCAGGTGCCGCTGGCCCGCGAGATCCGGGAGAAGAGCGGCCTGACCACCCGCGCCGTCGGCATGATCGTCGACCCGCACCAGGCCGAGGGCATCATCGCCCGCGGCGATGCCGACCAGGTGGCGCTGGCCCGCGCCGTGCTGGACGATCCGCGCTGGGGTTGGCATGCGGCCGAGACGCTGGGGGCCGAGTTGACCCTGCCGCCGCAATATGCCCGCGCCGGGGCGAAGACCTGGCCCGGCCGCAAGCTGCTGCAAGCCGCGGAATAACCGCGCGGCCCAAGACAAAGAGACGAGAGGAGCCCGGGACGACATGACCGACACCCTTGCCGTTCCGGGCCTCTCCGCCCCCGCCGAGATCCTGGTCGACCGCTGGGGCATCCCGCACCTGACGGCGGCGAGCCAGGACGACCTGTTCTTCCTGCAGGGCTTCAACGCCGCCCGTGACCGGCTGTGGCAGATCGACCTGTGGCGCAAGCGCGGCCTGGGCCTGCTGGCTGCCGATTTCGGCCCCGGCTACCTGGCGCAGGACATCGCCAGCCGGCACTTCCTCTATCGCGGCGACATGACGGCGGAATGGGCCGCCTATGCCGAGGATGCGCAGGCGATCTGCACCCGCTTCGCCGCCGGCATCAACGCCTATGTCGATCTGGTCGAGCGCGAGCCGGAGCGGCTGCCGCCGGAGTTCCGGCTGTTCGGCACCCGGCCGGCGCGCTGGCGGGCGGAGGATGTGGTCCGCATCCGCAGCCACGGCCTGACCCGCAATGCGCTGTCGGAGCTGGCGCGCGCCCATGTGCTGGCCGGGGCCGACGCCGCCACCGACCGCCTGCGCAAGATGGTCGAGCCGCCGGTCGAGGTCGCGCCGGCGCCGGGCTTCGACCCGGAAGCAGTGCCGCCGGACGCGCTGCAACTGTTCCGCCTGGCCATGGCGCCGGTGACCTTCCCGCCCGACCGCCTGGCCGCGACGCTGGCGGAGGCGCCACTGTGGCGGGTGGCCACCGATCTCGGCGAGGTGCTGCGGGCGCAGGAGTTCGAGGGGTCGAACAACTGGGCGGTGCACGGCAGCCGCACCGAGACCGGCCGGCCGATCCTGGCCACCGACCCGCACCGCACCCATGCCGTGCCGTCGCTGCGCTACCTGGTGCACCTGACCGCGCCGGGCTTCGACGCGATCGGCGCCGGCGAGCCGAGCGTGCCGGGCATCATGATGGGCCACAACGGCACCGCCGCCTTCAGCCTGACCATCTTCGGCGCCGACCAGGAGGATGTGTATCTCTATGAGACCCGGCCGGACGATCCGGACTCCTATCGCTACGGCGAGGGCTGGGAGCGGATGCGGACGGTGGAGGAGCGCTTCGCGGTCAAGGGCGCGCCGGAGCAGGTCCGCATCCTGCGCTTCACCCGGCACGGGCCGGTGGTGCATGCCGACCCGGCCCGGCACAGCGCGGTGGCGATCCGCTCGGTGTGGTTCGAGCCGGGCTCGGCCGCCTATCTCGCCAGCCTGTCCGGCATGCGCAGCCGCAATCTCGACCAGTTCCGCGCGGCGATGCGGCGCTGGGGCACGCCCTCGGTGAACCAGGTCTATGCCGATACGTCCGGCACCATCGCCTGGCTGCCGGCCGGCCATGTGCCGCGGCGACCGAACTGGCGCGGCCTGGCGCCGGTGCCGGGCGACGGCAGCCATGAATGGGACGGCATGATGGACCCGGCGCTGATGCCGCTGCGCGCCGACCCGCCGGAGGGCTTCGTCGCCACCGCCAATGAGCTGAACCTGCCGCCGGACTGGCCGCATGACGAGCGGCCGGTCGGCTTCGAATGGCTGGAGGCCAGCCGCGCCATGCGCATCCGCGAGGTGCTGGCTGGGCAGGACCGCCACGGCCTCGCCGATTCCCGGGCACTGCAGGCCGACACGGCATCCGTCCCCGCACGGCGGATGCAGCGCCTGCTGGCGCCGCTGGAGGCACGCGATGCCGACGCCCCCCGCGGGCTGGACCTGCTGCGCAACTGGGACGCGCGGCTCGACGCCGGCTCCGCCGCCGCGGCGCTGTTCGAGCTGTGGTGGACCAAGCATCTGAAGCCGGCGCTGTTCGCGCGGCTGGCGCCCGACCCGGCGATCCGCCGGCTGCTGGCGCCGGGCGACGTCGCCGGCATCCTGGCGGCGCTGGAGGCTCCGGACGCCCGCTTCGGCGCCGATCCCGCTGCGTCCCGCGACGCGCTGCTGCTGCAAACCCTGGCCGAGGCCGTGCGGGACGTGTCCCGGCGCCTGGGCGACGAGTCGTCTTCCTGGCGCTGGGGCGACCTGCATCACGGCTATTTCGAGCATCCGGCCAGCGCCGTGGCGCCGGATCGCCGCGGCACGCTCGATGTCGGCCCGCTGCCGAAGGGCGGCAGCGGCTCCACCGTCATGCACGCCGCCTACCGGCCGGACGACTTCCGGGTGACGCATGGCGCGTCTGTGCGCATTGTCATGGATGTCGGCGACTGGGACCGCAGCACCTGCATCAACACCCCCGGCCAGTCCGGCGACCCGCGCTCGCCGCATTACCGCGACCTCGCCCCCCTCTGGGCCCGCGGCGAGCAGGTGCCCCTGCTCTACAGCCGCGCGGCGGTGGAGGCAGCGGCGGAGCGGAGGATAAAGCTGGTGCCGCTTCCGTAAGCTCCGCCTAGCGGCTGTTTTTCTCTGTCATTGCCGGGCTTGACCCGGCAATCCAGAAGGTCTCGACGCTCTCTGGATGCCCGGGTCAAGCCCGGGCATGACATAAAGGGGCAAGATTCGCCTCATCCAATCGCCGCCATCACAAACCGATCCCGCCTTGACAGGGCTCATGGCGCGGATGAAGATCGTTTGTATACGAACGAAATGGCCGCCGGAGAACGGCGGGTCGTCGGAACAGGATCAGGCCAGGGAGTTCCCTCATGTATCTCCGGCCAAGCACGCTGGATGAGGCGGTGGCGGCGCTCGCGGCGCCGGGCGGCCGCATCCTGGCGGGCGGAACGGACATCTTTCCGGCGGCGGGAGACCGGCCGCTGGCCGGGCCGATCATCGACATCTCGCGGCTGGCGGAGCTGGACGGCATCGTCCTCGGCGACGACCGCATCCGCATCGGCGCCCGCACCAGCTGGAGCAGCATCATCGCCGCGCCGCTGCCGCGCTGCTTCGACGCGCTGAAGGCCGCCGCGCGCGAGGTCGGCTCCGTCCAGATCCAGAACCTCGGCACCATCGCCGGCAACCTGTGCAACGCCTCCCCCGCCGCCGACGGCGTGCCGCCGCTGCTGGCGCTGGATGCCCAGGTGGAGCTGGGCTCGCGGGCCGGCAGCCGTACCCTGCCGCTGTCCGACTTCATCTCCGGCAACCGCCGCACCGCCCGGCGCGACGACGAGATAGTGACCGCGGTGACCGTGCCGCGGACCATCGATGCCGGCGCCTCGGCCTTCCTCAAGCTCGGCGCCCGCCGCTATCTCGTGATCTCCATCGCCATGGTGGCGGCGGTGGTCGAGGCGGGGCCGGACGGACGGGTCGCCGAAGCGCGGGTCGCGGTCGGCGCCTGCTCCGCCGTCGCGCAACGATTGACGGCACTGGAGCAGGAGCTGGTTGGCGCCCCGGCGCGGCCCGGCCTCGGCGCGCTGACCCGGCCGGAGCATCTGGCGCCCCTGTCGCCGATCGACGATGTCCGCGCCGGCGCGGCCTACCGCCTGGATGCGGCCCTGACCCTGGTGCGCCGCGCGCTCGATGCGTGTGCGGCGGAGATCTGAGATGCTGGATTCCCGCCCTGTGCTCGGCTTCACCCTGAACGGTCGCCCGGTGCAGGTGCCGGCCGACCCCGCCGGCCGGCTGACCCGGCTGCTGCGCGACGATCTCGGCCTGACCGGCACCAAGGTCGGCTGCGACGCCGGCGATTGCGGCGCCTGCACCGTGCTGCTGGACGACGCCCCGGTCTGCGGCTGCCTGGTCGCCGCCGGCCAGGTCGAGGGCCGCCGGGTCACCACCATCGAGGGGCTGCCGGCGCAGTCGGCCACGGCGTCGCGGTTGCAATCCGCCTTCCTGCGCCACGGCGCCGCCCAGTGCGGCATCTGCACCCCCGGCATGCTGGTGGCCGCCGCCGCCCTGCTGGATCGCAATCCAGAACCCGAAGAGGCCGAGGTGATGGACGCGATCGGCGGCGTGCTGTGCCGCTGCACCGGCTATCGCAAGATCGTCGCCGCCATCCTCGACGCCCGGACCGAGCCTGTCGCGGCGGAAGCGCCCGAGGCCGGCCGCGCCGTCGGCGCCCGGATCGACCGGCTGGACGGCCGCCGCAAGGTCGAGGGCCGCGACGTGTTCGGGGCCGACGAGACCCCGTCCGGCGCCCTGTCGCTGCGCGCCATCCGCAGCCCGCATCACCGCGCCCGCTTCGCCTTCGGCGACCTCGACGGTTTCGTCGCCGCCCATCCCGGCGTCGTCCGCGTGTTCATCGCCAGGGACGTGCCGGGCGAGAACCGCTTCGGCGTCATCGGCCCCTTCGCCGACCAGCCCGCCTTCGCCGAGGCCGAGGCCCGGTTCCGCGGCGAGGCGGTGGCGGCGGTGGTCGGCGAGAGCTGGGCGATCGAATCCCTCGACCTGTCGGAGTTCCCGGTCACCTGGGAGCCCCTGCCCGCCCACACCACCATCGACGCCGCGCTGGCGCCCGGCGCCGACCTGGTCCATCCCGACCGCGCCGGCAATATCCTGGTGCGCGGCCGCGTCGTCCGCGGCGATGCCGAGGCGGCGCTGGCGGCGGCGGATGTCGTGGTCGAGGGCGAGTTCGAGACCGGCTTCGTCGAGCACGCCTATATCGAGCCCGAGGCCGGCTTCGCCCGCCGGGTCGGCGACCGGATCGAGATCCAGGCCTGCACACAGGCGCCCTATATGGACCGGGACGACGTCGCGAAGATCCTCGGGATCGCGCCGGAGGCGGTGCGGATCATCCCGACCGCGGTCGGCGGCGGCTTCGGCTCCAAGCTCGACCTGTCGCTGCAGCCCTTCGTCGCGATTGCGGCCTGGCATCTGAACCGGCCGGTGCGGATGGTCTATTCCCGCACCGAATCGATCATGACCACGACCAAACGTCACCCGTCGCGGATGCGCGTCCGGGTCGGTGCGACGAGGGACGGCAAGCTGGCGGCGATGGATTTCGCCGGCGACTTCAACACCGGCGCCTATTCCTCCTGGGGCCCGACCGTGGCCAACCGGGTGCCGGTGCATGCCTCCGGCCCCTACTACATGCCCCACTACCAGGCCCTGACGCGCGCGGTGCACACGCATTTGGTGCCGGCCGGCGCCTTCCGCGGCTTCGGCGTGCCCCAGGCCGGGGTGGCGCAGGAGCAGCTCTACGACCAGTTGGCCGACCGTCTGGGCATCGACCGGCTGGAGTTCCGCATCGACAATGCCCTGCGCCCCGATCAGCCGACCGTGACCGGCCAGGTGCTGGGCGAAGGCACCGGCATTCGCGCCTGCCTGGAATCGCTGCGGCCGCATTGGCGCCGGGCGCGGGACGAGGCGGCGGCCTTCAACCGGGCCACCACCGGCCCGCTGCGCCGCGGCGCCGGCGTCGCCGGCATGTGGTATGGCTGCGGCAACACCTCACTGCCCAATCCGTCGACCATCCGCGTCGGGCTGAAGCCGGACGGGCGGATCGCCCTGCACCAGGGCGCGGTCGATATCGGCCAGGGCTCCAACACCGTCGTCACCCAGATCTGCGCCGACGCGCTGGGCGCGCCGATCGGGCGCTTCGACCTGGTCTCGGCCGACACCGACCTGACGCCCGACTGCGGCAAGACCTCGGCCTCGCGCCAGACCTTCGTCACCGGCAAGGCGGCCGAGCTGGCGGGGCGCGACCTGCGCCGCGCCCTGCTGCGCCTGGCCAATGCCGGCGAGGGCGCCGCCATCGCCTTCGCCTTCGCTGACGGCCGGGTGACGGTGACCGAGGGCGAGCATGCCCGCAGCCTCGATCTCGCCGCGCTGCCGCAGGACGAGCGCGGCTATGTCCTGGCCGCGGAGGCCACCTTCGACCCGCCGACCAGCCCGCTGGATGCGGACGGCCAGGGCGTGCCCTATGCCGTCTACGGCTTCGGCGCCCATATGGCGGAGGTCGAGGTCGACATCGAGCTCGGCACCGTCCGGGTGCTGAAGATCACCGCGGCGCATGATGTCGGCCGGGCGATCAACCCGACCCTGGTCGAGGGCCAGATCGAGGGCGGCGCCGCCCAGGGCCTCGGCCTGGCGCTGATGGAGGAGTTCCATCCCGGCCGCGGCGAGAACCTGCACGACTACCTGATCCCGTCGGCCGGCGACATGCCGCCGGTGGAATCGATCCTGATCGAGGATGCCGCCCCGGTCGGCCCGTTCGGCGCCAAGGGCATCGGGGAGCAGGCGCTGATCCCGACCGCCCCCGCCATCCTGAACGCCATCCACGACGCCACCGGCGTGCGCATCCGCCGGGTGCCGGCGACGCCGGACCGCGTCCGCGCCGCGATCCTGGCGGCGCAGCAGAATCGAGACTGACATGTCCCAGCCGACCGAGAAGACCGAGGACGGCCGCATCCGCTGCGATGCCTGCCCGGTGATGTGCTACATCAAGCCCAGCGCCGCCGGGGCCTGCGACCGCTATGCCAACCATGACGGCACGCTGGTCCGGGTTGACCCGCATGTGGTGCTGGACCGCACGCTGCAGCAGGGCGGCAGCGTGGTGCCGTTCAACCGCGGCGGCGGCGACTGGGACGGCAAGCTGGTGCGCGGGCCGGAGACCTTCGTCACCGCGATCGGCGCCGGCACCACCTATCCCGACTACAAGCCGGCCCCCTTCATCGTCTCGGCCGAGGTCGACGGCGTCGACATGGTCACGGTGGTGACCGAGGGCATCTTCAGCTACTGCGGCGTGAAGGTGAAGATCGACACCGACCGCCATCTGGGGCCCGAGCGCAGCCTGGTGCGGGCCCAGGGCGAGCCGGTCGGCCATGTCACCACCGGCGAATACGGCTCGCAGATGCTGTCGCTGGGCGGCGTGCACCACCTGACCGGCGGCAGCAAGAAGGAGGGCCGCATCACCTGCGACACCCTCTTGGAGCTGAGCAACGGCCGCGCGGTCGAGCTGACCATCGACGACGGCGCCACCGTGATCGTGCAGGCCGGCAGGCCGCCGATCGTCAACGGCGGGATGGAAGAGCGGATGCGGGTCGGATGCGGCTCCGCCACCATCGGCATGTTCGCCAAGCAGTGGCACGGCAAGGTCGACGAGGTGGTGGTGGTCGACGACCACATCACCGGCGTGCTGTCGGAGCACCAGGCCGGCAAGCTGCTGGGCATCCCCGACACCGGCATCCACATGAAGGGCCGCCGCTCCACCCCCGGCCGCTACTTCCAGGTGGCGCAGCCCGGCACCGGCTGGGGCGGCACCGACATCTCCGACCCGCTGTCGATCCTGGGGCCGTTCGACCCGAAGAAGGCGCGGCCCGGCCTGACCATGCTGATGGTCAGCACCACCGGCGAGCATTTCGCCTACTACGTGCTGGATGACGAGCTGAAGCCGGTGCAGCACGAGCTGCCGGCGGCGCTGCAGCAGTCGATCGCGCGGATCGAGGAGAATTGCGAGCCGGCGCTGTGCACTGTGCTGTTCATGGGCGGCGCCGGCGGCTCGCTGCGCTCCGGCGTCACCGAGAACCCGGTGCGGCTGACCCGATCGGTGAAGCATCCATTTAAAAATGAAATCGTAAATTCACGACCAGTAATCCATTTTTCTGCCATGACCACTGCATCGTGCTGAGTTGCTTTTTCAATTGCTGCCGCAAAATCTTCTGCTTTCTCAACCTTACTCATGCCTACGCTTGAACCTTCATGCACAGGCTTAATAATGACTGGTAGACCCAATTCTGCAATAACTGAATCGAGGTCAGTTTCTTTGGTAATAATTCGATATGGTGCTGTAGGTAAATCACTACCTTGCCAGATTTGCTTGGTTTTAACTTTATCCATACCAATGGCAGAACCTTGTACACCAGTTCCTGTATATGGAATATTCAACCACTCAAGCACACCTTGGATCTGACCATCTTCACCGCCACGACCATGCAATACAATAAATGCGCGATCATAGTTTACAA
>NZ_JBCNNF010000319.1:0-7893 GCF_039594555.1 Inquilinus sp. | reverse complement strand
CCACCAGCGCGATCATGTGGTCGAGCTGGTGGAGGAGCTGTACCCGACCTTCCGCTGGTTCTTCTATGACGGCCGCCAGCACTACTCCGTGCCGGTGACGGTGTTCGGGCCGCTGCGGGCGGTGATCTATCTCGGCGGCATGTACTTCCTGTTCAACTCGACCGAGCACATCCGCGCCCTGTCGGAGCATTTCGACAGCCTGATCCGCGGCGCGGTCGTCCAGCCGCCCGACGTGCCGAAGCTGCTGCGCCGGCTGCGGGCCCGGCTGGGGTAGCCGGAGGAAGCCGCGCCGATCGCTCAACGCTGCCATGTCGGACTTTTGTGCACCGCAGCAGCGCCGGACGTTCTATATTTGATCCTCTTCTGACCGATTCCGCTGCCGAGAGGCGTCGCCATGGGCGAGCGCGCGCATCCTGCCGTCCCGGCGATCACGCCGGCGATGATGTTCCTGATGGCCGTTGCCTGCGGCGCCATCGTCGCCAACCTGTACTACGCCCAGCCGCTGATCGCGCTGATCGCGCCGTCGGTCGGCCTCGGCACCGTCGCCGCCAGCCTGGTCGTCACCCTGACCCAGATCGGCTACGGCGCCGGGCTGATCCTGCTGGTGCCGCTGGCCGACATGGTCGAGAACCGGCGGCTGGTGGTGCTGACCCTGTCCGGCACGGTGGTGGCCCTGGCGATCGCCGCCCTGGCGCCGAACGCCGGTATCTTCCTGTTCGCGGCGCTGCTGATCGGCATCAGCTCGGTCGCGGCCCAGATCCTGATCCCGATGGCGGCGCATATGTGCGCCGACGCGATCCGCGGCCGGGTGGTCGGCAACATCATGAGCGGCCTGCTGCTGGGCATTCTGCTGGCCCGGCCGGTCGCCAGCGTGGTGGCCGAGCTGCTGGGCTGGCGCGCCATCTTCACCCTGTCCGCCGTGCTGATGGCCGTCCTCCTGGCCGTGCTGGCCTGGCGCCTGCCGCAGTACCGGCCGGCGCCGGGGCCGCGCTACGGCCAGGTGCTGCGCTCGCTGGCCACCCTGTTCCGCCACACCCCGGTGCTGCAGCGCCGCGCCGCCTACCAGGCCGCGCTGTTCGCCGGCTTCAGCCTGTTCTGGACCGCGGTGCCGCTGGAGCTGGCCAGCGACCGCTTCGGCTACAGCCAGGCCGGCATCGCCGTCTTCGCCCTGGTCGGCGCCGCCGGCGCCCTGGCCGCCCCGCTGGCCGGCCGCATCGCCGACCGCGGCTGGACCCGGCCGGCCACCTTCGGCGCCCTGGCTTCGGTCGCCGTCGCCTTCGCCATGGCCTGGGCCGGCGGCATCACCGGGTCGGTGGTGCTGCTGGGCGCGGCCGGCGTGCTGCTCGACTTCGGGGTACAGAGCAACATGGTGCTGGGCCAGCGCGCCATCTACGCCCTGGCGCCCGAGGCGCGCGGCCGGATGAACGGCCTGTACGTCGCCAGCGCCTTCGCCGGCGGCGCGGTCGGCTCCGCCATCGCCAGCGGCACCTTCAGCGCCGGCGGCTGGTCGCTGGTCAGCTGGGTCGGCCTCGCCTTCCCGGCCGTGGCACTGCTGGTCTATTCGACCGAGCTGTTTCGCCGCCCGGTCCCGCGCCAGGCTTGACCGCGGCCCGGTTTCCGGTGGAATCGGCCCCCGATTCCGCCGGAGGCCGAGCATGACCGACATCGCCGAACGCTGGTGGCAGGCGCTGCGCCGCGACCGGCCGGATCTCGCCCTGCCCGAGCACTACGACCTCTGGTATTTCGGCGACAGCGAGGCGCTGGCCAGCGAGCTGCTGGCGCTGGTGCTGGCCGGCACCAAGACCGCCACCGCCGGTCTGGTCTGGGGCGCCGACGAGGCCGGCACGCCGAAGCCAGGCGGGTACAGCCTGATCACCGATTTCGACGGCACACCGCGCTGCGTGCTGCAGACGGTGGAGGTGCGGGTGCTGCCCTTCGATCAGGTCGACGCCGCCTTCGCTTATGACGAGGGCGAGGACGACCGGTCGCTGGCCTCCTGGCGCGCGGCGCATTGGCGCTATTTCGGCCGCCGCTGCGCCGAGCTGGGCCGCGAGCCGGCCCCGGACATGCCGGTGTTCTGCGAGCGCTTCCGCCTGGTGTATCCGGAGGCGGTGGTCAGAGCGGGATGAGTTCAGGCCGGTATTCGCGTTGCCTCTCCCGCGTGGCGAGACCTCTTCAGAATAGCCGAAGCCATCCCTTTCTAGTCCCCCCTCCCCTCGCGGGAGGGGGTTAGGGGGAGGGGGTTGTCGAGGACAAGCTCTTCGCGAATGGACTCAGGAAACGACGTCGCGGGTGGACCGGATCGTGGGCGGCTCTGGCGGCGCGAACCCCTCCCCCTACCCCCTCCCGCAAGGGGAGGGGGGACTTTTTTGCTTTCGTCGCGAGCCTCCGGCACGATCCGGGGAATTTCCGAAAAGGTCTCGCGCGGCGGGAGAGGCAATGCCGTGAGGACGATCGAGATCGTGCCGGTCCCGTCCGAATGCCTGACGTGCCCCGAACCACTAACCCCTTCCCTCGGCCTCCCAGTTCAGCCGCTTGCGGTAGATGGTCGAGGCGCTGATGCCGAGCAGCGCCGCGGCCCGCGGCACATGGCCCTCGCAGGCCGAGATCGCGTGCTCGATCGCCTCCTTCTCGACCATCCACAGCGGCCGGATCCCCGCCGCCTTGCCGTCCGCAGCCACCGCCGGCGGCTCAGGCAGCGGCCGGCCGGGCTGTGCCGCCGGGATCAGGGTGCGCACCGGCGGCGGCAGCATCGCCCGGGTCACCAGCGGCCCGTCATGCAGCACCACGATGTTGCGGACCACGTTCTGCAGCTGGCGGACATTGCCGGGCCAGGCATAGCGCTGCAGGTCCTCCGCCACCTCCAGATCGAAATCGCCGAAGCTCTTGCCCTCCTCCGCCGCGTAGTCGCGCAGGAACTGGCGCGCGATCAGCAGCACGTCGTCCTCGCGCTCGCGCAGCGGCGGCAGGGTCACCGGGATCACCAGCAGGCGGTAGTACAGGTCCTCGCGGAACCGGCCCTGCCGCACCTCCTCCGCCGGGTCGCGGTTGGTGGCGCAGACGATGCGCAAATCGACCTTGCGCTCGCGGCTGCCGCCGACGGCCGTCACCACCCCGGTCTGCAGGAAGCGCAGCAGCTTGGTCTGCAGCTCCGCCGGCAGCTCGCAGATCTCGTCCAGGAACAGGGTGCCGCCATCGGCGCGGAGCGCGGCGCCCTCGCGGTCGGCCACCGCACCGGTGAAGGCACCCTTCACATGGCCGAAGATCTCCGATTCCATCAGGTCGCGCGGGATGGCGCCGCAGTTCAGGGCGACGAAAGGCTGGTCGTGCCGCGGGCTGCGCCGGTGCACGGCCTCGGCGCACAGCTCCTTGCCGGTGCCGCTCTCGCCGGTGATGAACACCGTGGCCTTGGATGCCGCCGCCGAGTCGATGATGCGGTACACCGCCTGCATCGCCAGCGACCGCCCGATGAAACCGTAATAACGGTCGCGGCCGAGATCCTCGCGCCAGGCCTCGACCTCGCGCTGCAGCCGCATCCGCTCCAGCGTGTTGCGGACCGTGACCGTCAGCCGGTCGCCCGGGAAGGGCTTGACCAGGAAGTCGAAGGCGCCCAGCCGCATCGCCTCGACCGCGGTGTTGACCGAGCCGTGAGCGGTGATGACGATCGGCGCCACCGGGATCTGCTGCTCGCGGATATGCGCCAGGATCTCCATGCCGTTCATGTCGGGCAGGTTGAGATCCAGCAGCACGGTCGCATAGCGCCCCTGCGCCAGCGCCGCGAGCGCGTCGGCCCCGGTCTCGGCATGATCGACGGCGATGCCGGCCCGGGACAAGGTCTCGATATACAGCCGGGCCAGCGCCGGCATGTCCTCGACCAGCAGCACGGCCGCGGTATCGGCGACAGGCGTTTCGGCGAGGGGAGCCAAGGCGGTATCGTGGCCCATGGAGGCATCCATCTTCAACAATAGCCCGCAACAAGAATTCGTCTTAAACGCAACGACGTGACGAGCCCGCCCCGCCGCGACGAACGGTCCTGAGACAGAAAGAGCATCATGATAGGTCCGAAAACGATTCTGATCGATGGAATTTGGAACGGCGCCGCGGATGGCCGCACCATTGCGGTGATCGACCCGTCGACCGGGGCGGCGTTCGACAGCCTCGCCCGCGGCGGCGCGGCGGAGATCGACGCCGCCGTCCGGGCCGCGCGCCGGGCCTTCGACGACGGCCCGTGGGGCCGGATGCCGGCGGTCGAGCGCGGCCGCATCCTGACCCGCATCGGCCGCGCCATCGAGGCGGATTTCGAGACCTTGTGGCGGCTGGAGGCGGCCGATGCCGGCAAGCCGGCGCGCCAGGCCAAGGCCGACATCACCGCCTGCGCCCGGTATTTCGAGTTCTATGGCGGCGCCTGCGACAAGCATCATGGCACCACCCTGCCCTATCTCGACGGCTACACCGTGCTGACGGTGAAGGAGCCCTACGGCGTCACCGGCCACGTCATCCCGTGGAACTACCCAGCGCAGATCTTCGGCCGCACCATCGGCGGCGCCCTGGCCGCCGGCAATGCCTGCGTGCTGAAGCCGGCCGAGGATGCCTGCCTGACGCCGCTGCGCATCGCCCAGCTGGCGCTGGAGGCCGGGCTGCCGCCAGGGGCGCTGAACGTCGTCACCGGCCTCGGGGCCGAGGCCGGCGCGGCGCTGGCGTCGCATCCCGGCATCGACCACATCAGCTTCACCGGGTCGCCCGCCACCGGCGCCGCGATCCAGGCCGCGGCGGCGCAGTTCAACCGGCCGGTGACGATGGAGTTGGGCGGCAAGTCGCCGCAGCTGGTGTTCGACGACGCCGATGCCGAAGCCGCCCTGCCCTTCGTCACCGCCGCGATCGTCCAGAATGCCGGCCAAACCTGCTCCGCCGGCAGCCGCCTGCTGCTGCAGGACGGCATCGCCGACGACTTCCTGTCGGCCCTGGGCGAACGGTTCAAGGCGCTGGAGACCGGCCCCTGGGACCGCGACCCGGATTGCGGCCCGCTGATCAGCGCCCGGCAACAAGAGCGGGTGCGCGGCCATCTCGACCGCGCCCGGGCGGACGGGCTGCCGGTGCTGGCCGAGGGTCGCCTGTCCCCGAACGCCCCGGCTGGCGGCTTCTACCAGGTGCCGACCCTGGTCGGCGACGTTCCGGCGGACCACCTGCTGGCGCAGGAGGAGGTGTTCGGCCCGGTGCTGGCGGTGCTGCGCTTCCGCGACGAGGAGGAGGCGATCCGCCTGGCCAACGGCACCGAGTTCGGCCTGGTCGCCGGAGTCTGGACGCGGGACGGCGCCCGGCAGCTGCGCTGCGCCCGCCGGGTCCGGGCCGGCCAGGTCTTCGTCAACAATTACGGCGCCGGCGGCGGGGTCGAACTGCCCTTCGGCGGCATGAAGCGCTCCGGCTTCGGCCGTGAGAAGGCGATGGAGGGGCTGGACCATTTCAGCGTGACGAAGACGATCGCGATCCGGCACGGATAACCGGCTCCTCGGCCTCTCCTTTTGTGTCATGCCCGGGCTTGACCCGGGCATCCGGAGAGCGTCGACATCCTCTGGATTGCCGGGTCAAGCCCGGCAATGACAGGGAGGAGGATTGGTTACGAAGCAAGATCCGCGCCCGGCTCATACCTCCTTCGCGGACATTCGCCTGCTGCCGGGACCGCCCTGCGCTTATAGTCCGGCCATTCGATGTCCGGCGCAGCGCCGGGGCAGACGGCGGGCCGGGCGCCAGACGATTGAGCGGCACCCCTCCCGCAACGCGACCACCACACGACCAGGACAGAGGGACAGGGCATGCGGCTCGAAGGCAAGGTGGCCATCGTCACCGGCGCGGCGTCAGGCTTCGGCAAGGGCATCGCCGAGCGCTTCGTGCGGGAAGGCGCCAGCGTGCTGATCGCCGACCTGTCGGCCGAGGCGGGCGAGGCCGTGGCCGCGGCGCTGAACGAGGTCCGGCCGGATGCCGCCCGCTTCGTCCGCACCGACGTGTCGCGCGACGCCGACACCGCGGTCGCCATCGCCACCGCGGTCGAGGCCTTCGGCGGGCTGGACATCGTCGTCAACAACGCCGGCTACACCCATCGCAACAAGCCGATGGCCGAGGTCACCGAGGACGAGTTCGACCGCATCTTCGCGGTCAATGTGAAGGCGATCTTCCTGGCCGTGCGCCACGCCGCGCCGCATCTTCAGGCCAAGGGCGGCTCGATCCTCAACATCGCGTCGACCGCCGGGCTGCGGCCGCGGCCCGGCCTGACCTGGTACAACGCTTCGAAGGGCGCGGTGATCACCGCCACCAAGTCGATGGCGGTCGAGCTGGCGCCGAAGATCCGGGTCAACTGCCTGTGCCCGGTGCTGGGCCAGACCGGCCTGACCTCGACCTTCCTCGGCGACGACACGCCGGAGCGGCGGGCCCAGTTCCTGGCCACCATCCCGCTGGGCCGGATGAGCACGCCCGAGGACATCGCCAATGCCGCGCTGTACCTGTCCTCCGACGAGGCCTCGATGGTCACCGGCGTGGCGCTCGAGGTCGATGGTGGCCGCTGCATCTGAGAGGTCGAGACCTCGGAGGCGGCTGAAGGGAAGCACCTCCCCATCCGCTGTCATTGCCGGGCTTGACCCGGCAATCCAGAAAATCTCGACGCTCTCTGGATGCCCGGGTCAAGCCCGGGCATGACAGGAAGGGGTTGGATGCGCGATGGCGTCGTCTTCGCAGCCGGGGCTTGCCTCCGGCGCGCGATGCCCGCACCCTCGCGCTCAGGGTAGCGAGGGGGCCGAAGGGGGCCACAGGCATGCCAGCAACGGCCGGGTTGTCGATCACGCACCGTCCGATTAGGAAGGCGCGATGACGACCCTCGCTACCGACTCGCGCGACGGCCAATCGCTCGCCCCCAAGCTGCTCGGCGTCATCGGCGTCGTGTATGGCGACATCGGCACCAGCCCGCTCTACACCATCCGGGAATGCTTCACCCATCCGGGGGCGCCCGGCGTCTCGGAGGGCGCCGTTCTGGGCGTGCTGTCGCTGATCTTCTGGGCGACGACGCTGATCATCACGGTGAAATACGTCTCCTTCGTCATGCGGGCCGACAACCGCGGCGAAGGCGGCGTGCTGGCCCTGACCGCCCTGGCCTTCCGCGCCCGGCGCGGCGCGAAATGGGGCCATTTCATCGTCCTGCTGGGCATCATCGGCGCGGCGTTGTTCTATGGCGACGGCGTGATCACCCCGGCGATCTCGGTGCTCAGCGCCGTTGAGGGGCTGAAGATCGCCACCCCGGTCTTCGACCCCTACATCATCCCGCTGACGCTGGTGATCCTGACCCTGATCTTCATGGTCCAGGCGCATGGCACGGCCAAGGTCGGCTCGGCCTTCGGCCCGATCATGTGCCTATGGTTCCTGACCATCGGCCTGCTCGGCGCGGCCCAGATCGTGAACCGCCCGGACGTGCTGGCGGCGATCTGGCCGAACCACGCGGTCGAGCTGTTCTATACCAGCCCGTGGGCCGCGGTGGTCGTGCTCGGCTCCGTCGTCCTGGCGGTGACTGGCGGTGAGGCGCTGTACGCCGATATGGGCCATTTCGGCCGCGGCCCGATCCGCATCGCCTGGGTCAGCTTCGTCTGGCCCGCCCTGCTGCTGAACTATTTCGGCCAGGGCGCGCTCTTGATCGAGAACCCGGCGGCGATCGAATCGCCCTTCTACCTGCTGACCCCGTCCTGGGGCCTGTACCCGATGGTGATCCTGGCCACCATGGCGACCGTGATCGCCTCCCAGGCCGTGATCTCCGGCGCCTTCTCGGTGAGCCAGCAGGCGGCCCAGCTGGGCTACATGCCGCGGCTGGAGGTGCGCCACACCTCGGCCGAGGAGAAGGGCCAGATCTACATCTCG
>NZ_JBCNNF010000318.1:0-7905 GCF_039594555.1 Inquilinus sp. | reverse complement strand
GGCCGCGGCAGCGTTTCCCGTCGTCTTCCTCGACCAGCCGGCCCAGCCGCTCGGCTGCCAGCTCGGGATAGCGGCCGTCGCGGAGAGTCGCGACCGACGCCTCCCAGCCCAGCGCCTCGGCGATGACGACGGCGTCGGAGGAGGCCAGCGTGTCGTCCCAGGGCTCGGGCGGCGGGCCGGCCAGGGCGGCGCCCAGGCGCCAGCGCCCGCTCTCCTGCCGCAGCGCCGACAGCGCCAAGCCGCGGCCGAGCAGCAGGTGGTGCAGCGCGGCGCGGAATGCCGTATCCTCGGCCATGCCGACCGGCCGGTCGCGGCGCACCAGCTCGTCGCGGGCGAAGCCGGGGGCGCCGGCGTCGATGACCAGCGCGGCCATGCGGTCGCCGATCCGGTCGGCGACGCGGCAGGCGAATTCGGCGAAGCGCCAGGCCGTGTCCCGCGCCGTCCAGCCGCCGCGGATGCGGAGGTCGCGCGGCAGCCGGGCCGGCGCCAGCAGCGGCCAGGGCGCCAGCCCGGCCTCGCCCAGCGCGTCGACCCGGCGGTCGAGCCCGGCCAGCGCGGCGGGGTCAAGCCTGCCGCGCCCCTCCGGCTGCAGCACCGCCCAGTCGAGCGTGACGCGGCCGGCGGCGGCGCCCATCTCGGCCGCCAGGCGCACAGCCTCGGCCTCCTGACGCGGCGTCGCCGGTGCGCCGAGATCGGCGCCCCATACGAGCGCCGGGCGTGCCGGCTCTAGCTCTTCTCCCCGCCCTCCGGGCCCCAGAAGATCACCCATGTCGCAAAGTCATCGCTGAAATCCTCGAACCGATGCTCCATATGGGCCGGAACGAAGATCACGTCACCCGGTCCGAACGGTTTCCGCTCGCCATCGCGGAAGAAGGTGCCGCTGCCGCGCCAGACGATATAGAGCTCGTCGCGCTTGTGCGGCCCCTGCGGGTCGGTGCCGCGCGGGGCGTAGAGCCCGGCCTTCATGGTGCCGTGCTGCAGCCGGTAGAGGAACTGCTCGGCCGGCGGCGGCGGAAACAGCGCCTCGGTTCCGGCCACGGTGACCAGCCAATCCTGCTCGGCGCTCATGGCGCTTCTCCTTTGGTCCCTGGTCCGGGAACGGTACGTCGGCCCTGCGGCTGGGGCGACCGGAACCTTGTCTCGTGACAAGCCACGTCTTCCCTCTGTCGCCGATTCGGGTCTATCTCGCGGGCAGCCTGTCCGGAGAGCAGAATGACCGAGTTCGACCCGACCGACCCCGCCTCCTACCCGCATTGGGCGGAGGAGCGCGTGCGCTATTCCGACACCGACGCGCTGGGCCATGTGAACAACAACGCCTATGGCGTCTATTTCGAGACGGCGCGGCTGCACTTCTTCCGCGATGCCGGCATCCATCTGGGCAAGAGCCGCGGTGCCGTGGTGGTGCGCATCACCATGAACTTCCTGCGCGAGCTGACCTGGCCGAACGACGTCCGTATCGGCACCCGCATGGTGAAGCTGGGCGGCAAGTCCTTCACCTACGCCCAGGCGCTGTTCATCGGCGACCGCTGCCACGCGACGGCGGAGACGGTGAGTGCGATGTTCGACCTGGAGACGCGCCAGTCCTTCCCGATCCCGGAGGAGCTGCGCACCCGTTTCGCGCCGGAGCTTTAGCGGCTCTCCGCCGGCCGCGTCTCCGGCATCGTCAGCGTGATCAGGACCAGCCCGGCCCCGGCCACCGCCGCCAGGACGGTGAAGGCGGCGTAGCTGCCGAAGCTGTCGGTGACGACGCCGGCCAGGAGCGTGCTGACCGAGGCGCCGACGCCCATGGCGCAGCCGACCAGCCCCTGGGCCAGGTTGAAATGGCCGCTGCCGCGGGCGACGTCGGAGACGGTCAGCGGCACCAGCACGCCCAGCACCGCGGCCGACACCCCGTCCAGCACCTGGAAGGCCACCAGCAGCTGCGGGTCGGTGGTCAGCGAGAACAGGAAGGCGCGCACCGCCAGCGTGCCGAAGCCGAGGATCAGGAACGGCCGCCGGCCCCAGCGCTGCGCCGCCCGGCCCATCCAGGGCGACAGCACGGTGACGGTGAGCTGCGGCACGATCACCGCCGCCGCGACCATCAGCGTCGCCGCCTGGCTGGAGCGCAGCGTCACCATGCTGGCGGCGAGCGGCAGCATCGCCGCATTGGCCAGGTGGAACATGGCGATGCAGCCGGCGAAGATGACCAGCGTGCGGTTGCGCGCCAGCACGGCGAGGCCGGCGGCTGACGCCTTCAGCCCCTTGCCCTCCCGCCGCGGCGGGACCGGGGCCGGCCGGATCTCCTGCGGCCGGATCCGGATGAGCGCGAACAGCGCCGGCACCACCAGCGCCGCCGCCAGGAAGAACACAGCCTGGGTCGACAAATACTGACCGCACAAGCCCATGATGGCGGCGGCGATGCCGGTGCCGGCCGAGGCGAAGGCGGCGTTGCGGCCCAGCCGCTCGCTCATCCCCGCAGGACCTGCCAGGCCGAGGCTGAGCGAGACGATGGCGAAGCTGACGATGCAGCTGGCCGCGGCGTGCAGCACGCGCGAGGCCAGCACGACCGGGAAGATCGGCCAGGCGGCGAAGGCGAAGGCGGCGACGCCGATCGCCGCCAGCGCCACCGCGGCCGTCGCCCGTACCGATCGCACACTGTCGACGAAGGCGCCGAGCGGCACCTGGCCGACCAGCCCGACCAGGCCGCTGACGGTGAGGACGAGGCCGATATCGACCTGGGTCCAGCGCTGCGTCGTCAGGAACACCGCGACGAAGGCACCGAAGCCGGTCTGGACATCGGCGACGAAGAACACGAACCAGTCCAGCCCGCGCCGGCTGCCGCGCGAAGACTGCGGCACGCTTGCCTCGGCCGGGACTGTGGCCGCGTCGCTTCGGTCGAACCCGTCGTTTCCCGCCATCGGCCCGCCGGTCAGGGCTTCGGAGCCGGGGCCTCCGGCGCGGTCGCGGGGGCGGGCGCCGGGGACGGAGACGGCGAACCCGGCGCATCCGGCGCGGCGGGGGCCGGGGCGGTGTCGGCCCGGCCGACCACCACCACCGGCTCGCCCTGCTTGTAGGCCGGCGCGCCGCGCAGCTGGGCCTCGGTCAGGTCGGTGACGATCGTGTCCATGCTGCCGTCCTTCGGGAAGTGCAGCACCCGCCAGTCGACCGCGATCTGGCGCGAGCCGACGCCGAGGAAGCCGCCGAAATCGACGATCGCAGCCCGCGTCATTCCGGCACGGTCGACCACCACATCGACGACGCGGCCCAGATCCTCGCCCGCGGCGCTGCGCACCGACTTGCCCAGCAGCGTGCCGGCGGCGTCGCCGCCGATCACCACGGCCGGCGTCTCCGACGCCTGGCGCTGGTCGCCCTCCTGCGGCGCGGCCGGGGCCGCGGGAGCCTCGGCCGCGGGCGGCGTCTCGGGCTTCGCCGGCGCGTCCTGGGCGCGGGAGATGGCCGCCGAGGCGAGCACCACCAGCGCGGCGAGAATGGGAATGCGCATCGCGGAACCTGCTTTCATTGTGGACCTGATCTGGGGCGCAGCGCGCCGATGGCAACCGCTTTGCCCGGATCAACCCGCGACGGGCCGACCCGTTCTTGCCGCACCCGCGAAATAGCGCTAGGACAGGGCCCGTCTTTTCTGCTGCTCATCGGAAGGATGGCACGTCATGGCGCGCAACAAGATCGCCCTCATCGGCGCCGGGCAGATCGGTGGTACCCTCGCCCTTCTCGCCGGGCTCAAGGAGCTCGGTGACATCACCCTGTTCGACGTCGTCGACGGCGTGCCGCAGGGCAAGGCGCTGGACATCGCCGAGGCGTCCCCGGTCGAGGGCTTCGATGCCGTGCTCAAGGGCGGCAGCGACTATTCAGCGATCGAGGGCGCGGACGTCGTCATCGTCACCGCCGGCGTGCCGCGCAAGCCGGGCATGAGCCGCGACGACCTGATCGGCGTCAACACCAAGGTGATGCAGGCGGTCGGCGCCGGCATCAAGCAGTACGCCCCGGACGCCTTCGTCATCTGCATCACCAATCCGCTGGACGCCATGGTCGGCGTGCTGCGCGAAGTCTCGGGCCTGAAGCCGGAGAAGGTGGTCGGCATGGCCGGCGTGCTCGACTCGGCGCGCTTCCGCTACTTCCTGGCCGAGGAGTTCAAGGTCTCGGTCGAGGACGTCACCGCCTTCGTGCTGGGCGGCCATGGCGACACCATGGTGCCGCTGGCCCGCTACTCCACCGTCGCCGGCATCCCGCTGCCGGACCTGGTGAAGATGGGCTGGACCTCGCAGGAGAAGCTGGACCAGATCATCCAGCGCACCCGCGACGGCGGTGCCGAGATCGTCGGCCTCCTGAAGACCGGCAGCGCCTTCTACGCCCCCGCCTCTTCCGCCATCGCCATGGCCGAGAGCTACCTGCGCGACAAGAAGCGCGTGCTGCCCTGCGCCGCCTACCTGACCGGCCAGTACGGTGTCAGCGACTTCTACATCGGCGTGCCGGTGGTGATCGGCGCCGGCGGCGTCGAGCGGATCGTCGAGGTCCAGTTCACCGCCGACGAGAAGGCCGCCTTCGACAAGTCGGTCGCCGCGGTCAAGGGCCTGGTCGAGACCACCAAGAAGCTGATGGAATCGGCAGCCTGAGCCATCCGCCCACCTGTCATTGCCGGGCTTGACCCGGCAATCCAGAGAGCGTCGACACCTTCTGCATGCCCGGGTCAAGCCCGGGCATGCCAGTTTTTGGGGCTCGCCCTGCCGATTTCCGCCGCAATCACGCGGCAGCGTGCCCCCTCGCCTCGGCCGGCCCATCTGGCTAGAGTGCGCGCCCCGTGGAACGATCGAGGGAGTGCCCATGACCCGCCTGATCCTGGCCGCTGCCGGCCTGTCCCTCCTGACCCTCGCCGCCTGCGGCTCGGACGAGATCCCGATCGACCGCCCGATCATGCAGGGCGAGCCGGCGCCGCCGGCGGTCCCGGCCGAGCCGATCCAGCGCCAGCCGCTGTCGGCCCCGCCCTCGTCGCTGACCGGCCAGCAGGACCCGGCCCAGACCCAGACGCCGCCGGCGAAGTAAGGCGGCCCGCCTAAGGCACGGGCAGGTTGTCGAGCAGGCGCGTGGCGCCGAGCCGGACCGCGGCGATCAGCCGCCGCGGCCGGCCGGGCGCCGGCTCGGCCAGGGTCTCAGCGTCGCGCAGCACCAGATAGTCGACCGCGTCGAAGCCGGCGTCGCGCAGCCGGTCCGGCCCCGCGGCCAGCAGCGACGGGTCGGCCGCGATCTCCGCCAGGATGCGGTTGAGCCGCCGGGCCACCGCCAGCTGCGGCGTGCCGAGATAGGCGTTGCGCGAGGACAGGGCCAGGCCGTCGCGGTCGCGCACCGTCGGCACCGGCAGGATCTCGGTGGGCAGGTCCAGGTCGCGCACCAGCCGGCGCACCAGCAGCAGCTGCTGGTAGTCCTTCTCGCCGAAGGCGGCGAGGTCCGGCGCCGCCTGGATCAGCAGCTTCGCCACCACCGTCGCCACGCCGGCGAAATGGCCGGGCCGCACCGCCGCCTCGAGATCGGCGACGATCGGGCCGGACGGCACGATCGAGAAGGCGAAACCCTCCGGGTAGATCTCTCCCACCGCCGGCAGATAGGCAAGGTCGGCGCCGGTCGCGGCCAGCTTGGCCAGGTCCTCCGCCTCGCGCCGCGGATAACGGCTGAAATCCTCGTTCGGGGCGAACTGGGTCGGGTTGACGAAGATGCTGAACAGAATCCGGTCGGCGCCAGCCCGGCGCAGCGCCGCGGCCAGGGCCAGGTGGCCCTCATGCAGCGCGCCCATGGTCGGCACCAGGCCGATGCGGTCGCCGGCGCGGCGCCAGCCGGACACGGCGGCGCGCAGCTCGGCCACGCTGCGGGCGATCACGGGGGTAGCGATCTCGGCGGTCATGACGGCTTCTTCTCGGCGAAGACATGCTCGGGCCCCGGGAAGCGCCGGGCGCGGACATCGGCGGCGAAGCCCGTCGCCGCCTCGGTGATCGCGGCCTCCAGCTCGGCATAGCGGCGGACGAAGCGCGGCGTGCCGGCACCGGTCAGGCCCAGCATGTCGTCGACCACCAGCACCTGACCGTCGCAGGCCGCCGACGCGCCGATGCCGATGGTGGGGACCGGCACCTCCTCGGTGATCCGGCGGGCCAGCGGCTCGACCGTGCCCTCGATCACCAGCGAGAAGGCCCCGGCCGCGGCGATCGCCTTCGCCGCCGCCATGATGCGCGCCGCCTCCTCCGCCGACCGGCCGCGGGCATTGTAGCCGCCCAGCACGTTGACGGATTGCGGCAGCAGCCCGACATGGCCCATCACCGGGACGCCGCGGGTGACCAGGAAGGCCACCGTCTCCGCCATCTCCTCCCCGCCCTCCAGCTTCACCGCCGACGCGCCCTCGGCCAGCAGCCGGGCGGAGGCGGCGAAGGCGTCGCGCGGCGAGGCCTGGTAGCTGCCGAAGGGCAGGTCGGCGATGATCGCCGCCCGGGCCGAGCCGCGGCGGACCGCGGCGGTGTGCAGCGCCATCATCTCCAGCGTGACGCCGACCGTGCTGTCCAGCCCGTGCACCACCATGCCCAGGCTGTCGCCGACCAGCAGCGCGTCGACATGCGGGTCCAGCACCCGGGCCATCGGCGCGGTGTAGGCGGTCAGCACCACGATCGGCTCCTGCCCCTTGCGGGCGCGGAGCTGCGGGATCGTGATGCGCCGGATCGGCGCGGAAACGCTCACCTCGGTTCACTCCCGGTCGGTACGGGCTCTGTCGTCCCGGACCCGGGATGCTGCAGTGCAAAATCCGTCGAGGCAAGCCGGATGTCACGCCGTGAAAAAGCGACGGGCGGCCGAAGCCGCCCGCCGGAGCCCGCAGACCGGCGGAACGTCAGGCCGCGGCCGCCTCGCGGCTGGCGCCATCCGGCTCCGGCCCCTTGCCGAAGCCCACCGCCAGCCGGTTCCAGCTGTTGATCGAGCATACGGCCAGGGTCAGGTCGACCAGCTCGCGCTCGTCGAACTGCGCCTTCACCGCCGCGTAGATCGCATCCGGCACCTGCCGTGTATCGGCCACCAGGGTCAGCGCTTCGGCCCAGGCCAGCGCCGCCTGCTCACGGGCGCTGTACAGGCCGTGCGCCTCCCGCCAGCCTGCCAGGCAGTCCAGCCGCTGCTGGCCTTCCCCCGCCTCGCGCAGGCTCCTGGCGTGCATGTCGAGGCAGAAGGCACAGCCATTGATCTGCGACACGCGCAGGTCGACCAGCAGCAGCAGGGTCTTGGGCAGGCCGCAGCTTTCCAGATACACGTGCACGCCGTACTGCGCCTTCAGGGCGCCGGGGGCCGCGGCAGCCCAGTCGAGACGCTTGGACATGTCGGATGATCTCCGTCCGATGATCGGAACCGGCGGATGTCAGGCCGCGGCCGCCTTCCGGCTCTGCTCGTCCGGCTCCGGCCCCCGGGCGAAGCCCACGGCCAGGCGGTTCCAGCTGTTGATCGAGCAGATGGCCAGCGTCAGGTCGACCAGCTCGCGGTCGCCGAACTGCGCCTTCACCTCGTCATAGATCGCGTCCGGCACCTGGCGGGTCTCGGCCACCAGGGTCAGCGCCTCGGCCCAGGCCAGCGCCGCGCGCTCGCGGGCGCTGAACAGGCCGTGCGCCTCGCGCCAGCCGGCGACGGCGTCCAGCCGCTGCTGGCCCTCGCCGTCCTTGCGCAGGGCCTTGGCGTGCATGTCGAGGCAATAGGCGCAGCCATTGATCTGCGAGACGCGCAGGAAGATCAGCTCCTGCAGGGTCATCGGCAGGCCGCAGCCCTCCAGGTAGAGATGCACGCCGTACTGGGCCTTGATGGCACCGGGGGCGATGGCGGCGTAGTCGAGACGAGCGGACATGGGTCGAACCTTCCAGTCTTGAGATCGGAACCGCCAGTCGGGGCGGTACCCAT
>NZ_JBCNNF010000317.1:0-7965 GCF_039594555.1 Inquilinus sp. | reverse complement strand
GCGAGCAGGAAGGCAACACCCTGTCCTCCGCGGTGCAGCAGACCCTGACCTATGACCAGCTGGACAGCCGCATCAACCCGACCGACGGCTACCGGATCACGCTGTCGAACGAAATCGCGGGTCTCGGCGGCGACGTGCACTACTTCAAGACACAGCTCAGCGCCGACTGGTACTACCCGGTCACCGACTCCATGGTGCTGAACATCGGCGGCCAGCTCGGCAACATCATCGGCCTCGGCGAGGACGTCCGCATCAACGACCGCTTCTTCCTCGGCGGCAACTCCTTCCGCGGCTTCCAGACCGGCGGTATCGGCCCGCGCGATCTGGGCTCGAAGGACAAGGACGCCTTGGGCGGCAACAACTTCGCTCTCGGCTCGGTCGAGCTCAGCTTCCCGCTCGGCCTGCCCAGTGAATTCGCCCTCCAGGGCCACACCTTCACCGATTTCGGCACGCTGTGGGGTGTGAACGACAACGGCTCCGGCGTCGTCGACGACGCGGCGCTGCGCGCCTCGGCCGGTGTCGGCGTGTCCTGGGGCTCGCCCTTCGGTCCGATCCGGCTGGACTTCGCCTATCCGTTCGCCAAGGAGCACTACGACAAGCAGGAGCAGATCCACATCAGCTTCGGCACGCGATTCTGATTGGTGCGGCAGCGGCCCGCTTCCACGGTCGCACGACCCCTTCGCGGCGCCGGTTCCAGCCGGCGCCGCTTTCGTTGGTCAGCGCCCCGGCGTCGTGGTCGGGGTGCTGCCTCGGCTGGATGGGCGGGCGGCCGCCCTTCGCCAGCCGTGAGCAGAGAGAGCGCCCATGCCCGATCCGCGGTTCTTTCGCAGCGCCGGTCCATTCCCGCTCGGCCGCCTCGCCGAGATCGCCGACGCGACCCTCGCGCCCGGGGCTGACCCGGCGCGGCCGATCGTCAGTGTCGCGCCGCTCGACGCGGCCGGCCCCAACGACATCAGCTTCCTCGACAACCGCAAATATGTCGACGCCTTCGCCGCCAGCAAGGCGGGCGCCTGCGTGGTCGCCCCGGCCCTGGCCGACCGGGCGCCCGCCGGAATGGCGCTGCTGCTGACGCCGAAGCCCTACAAGGGCTATGCCCTGATCGCCCAGGCCTTCTTCCCGTCGCCGCTGGCCCGCCCTGGCATCGCCGCCACCGCCGCGGTCGACCCGACCGCTGTGATCGGCGAGGGGGTGGAGATCGGGCCGGGCGCGGTGATCGAGGCCGGGGCCGAGATCGGCGCGGGCTGCCGGATCGGCCCGAATGCGGTGATCGGCGCCGGCGTGGTGCTGGGCGAGCGCAGCGTGGTCGGGCCGGGCGCATCGCTGACCCACTGCCTGGTCGGGGCGCGGGTGACGATCTATCCCGGCGCCCGCATCGGCCAGGACGGCTTCGGCTTCGCCATGGATGCCGCTGGGCATGTGCGCCTGCCGCAGCTCGGCCGCGTCATCATCGAGGATGATGTCGAGGTCGGCGCCAACTCCACCATCGACCGCGGGGCTGGGCCGGACACGGTGATCGGCCGGGGAGCGATGATTGATAATCTGGTGCAGATCGGGCACAACGTGCAGGTCGGACGAGGCGCCGTCATCGTCGCGCAGGCAGGCGTGGCGGGGAGCACCAAGTTGGGCGATTTCGCCGTTCTGGCTGCCAAGGCTGGTCTCGCGGGCCATCTCACCATCGGTGCAGGGGCGAAGATCGCCGCGAATGCGGGGGTGATGCGCGATGTCGACCCCGGTGCGGAGGTGGTGGGATCGCCCGCCATCCCCAAGCGTCAGTTTTTCCGGCAGCAGGTCATGCTAGCGCGTCTAGCCGAAGGGAAGGGCGACTGAGATGGACGGAGCCGCCAGCGACAAGAAGAACATGTCGCAGCTGGACATCCTCAAGATCATGGAGTTGATCCCGCATCGTTATCCGATGATCCTGGTGGATCGCGTGGTCGATGTGGTGCCCAACGAGAGCTGCACCGGGATCAAGAACGTCACCATCAATGAGGGGTTCTTCCAGGGCCACTTCCCGCGCTACCCGGTGATGCCGGGCGTAATGATCGTGGAATCCATGGCGCAGACCGCAGCCGTTCTGGTGGTCGCGACCCTGGGCGAGAGCGCCAAGGGCAAGCTGGTCTATTTCATGACCGTCGACAACGCCCGGTTCCGCCGGCCGGTGACGCCGGGCGACAGCCTGCGGGTCCATGTCCGCAAGCTGCAGCAGCGCCGCAATGTCTGGAAGTTCACGGGCGAGGCCAAGGTCGACGGCACGCTGGTGGCGGAGGCCGAATTCGCCGCCATGATCATGGACGATCTATGAGCTCTGCCACCATTCACCCGATGGCCCTGGTCGACCCCGCGGCGAAGCTCGGGGCCGGAGTCAGCATCGGCCCGTTCTGCACCGTCGGCCCGGATGTCGAGTTGGGCGACGGGGTCGAGTTGATCTCGCATGTCGTCATTGCCGGCCGCACCAGCATTGGCCCGAAGACGAAGATCTTCCCCTTCGTCTCGCTCGGCCTGCCGCCGCAGGACCTCAAGTTCTCCGGCGAGAAGTCGCAACTGATCATCGGCGCCAACAACGTCATCCGCGAGCACGTGACCATGAATCCGGGCACGCGCGGCGACAAGATGAAGACCGTGGTCGGCGACAACTGCATGTTCATGGTGAACACGCATGTCGCCCATGACTGCATCCTCGGCAGCCACATCATCATGGCCAATAACGCCGTCCTGGCCGGCCATGTGACGATCGAGGACCATGTCATCATCGGCGGCAACAGCGCCATCCACCAGCATCTTCGCCTCGGTGCCCACAGCTTCGTCGGCGGCATGACGCCGGTGCGCAACGACATCATCCCCTTCGGCCTGGCGATCGGCGAGACCGCGACGCTGAACGGGCTGAACCTGGTCGGGCTGAAGCGCCGAGGTTTCACCAAGCCGCAGATCCAGTCGCTGCTGGCCGCCTACCGCACCCTGTTCGAAGGCGAGGCGCAATTCGCCGAGCGCATCGAAGAGACGCGGGAGAAATTCGGCGACAACGAGGTGGTGCAGCGCATCCTCGCCTTCATCGACGCCGATTCTGGCCGCAACGTGATGCAGCCCGCCCGCCGCCGGCATGCCGGATAAGCTTGGGATCCTGGCTGCCGCCGGCCCGCTGCCCGGGCGGCTGGTCGAGGCGTGCCGTCAGGCCGGACGGGACTTCGTGGTCGTCGCCTATCGCGGCATGACCGACCCGGCCCTGGTCGAGGGTGCGGATGTGCCGCATTTCTGGACCCGGCTGGGTGCTGCCGGCCGCTGGATCGACGAGCTGAAGCGCCAGGGCGCCCGCACGCTGTGCCCGGTCGGCAACATCCGCCGGCCGAGCCTGTTCGAGCTGATGCCCGATTTCAAGGCGGTGCGGATCCTGACCCGCATCGGCTTCTCCTCGCTCGGCGACGACGCGCTGCTGACTGCGCTACGCCGGGTGCTGCAGGAGGAGGGCTTCCACCTCGTCGCCCTGCATGAGGTGATCGACGACTTCCTGGCCAAGCCCGGCCTGCTGACCCGGACCGCGCCGGACGAGCTGGCGCAGGCCGACATCGCCAAGGCGCGCGAGATCGCTCGCGAGATCGGTCGGCTCGATATCGGCCAGGGCTCGGTGGTGCAGCATGGCTATGTCCTGGCGGTCGAGGCGGCAGAGGGCACGGATGCGATGCTGCGCCGGTGCGGGCCGCTGGCCCGGCCGGGCCCTGGCGGCGTGCTGGTCAAGGCCAAGAAGCCGCAGCAGGATGTCCGGCTGGATCCGCCGACGATCGGCGTCACCACGGTCGAACTGGCCGCGGCCGCCGGGCTGCGCGGCATCGTGGTCGAGGCCGGCGGCGCCATGATCATCGATTCCGAGGCGGTGCGACAGGCGGCCGACCGGCACGGGCTGTTCGTGCTCTGCCTGGCGGAGGGCGAATGACGACGTCGGCTCCGCACATCTTCCTGGTGGCGACCGAGCCGTCGGGCGACCTGATGGGCGCCAGCCTGATGGCGGCGCTGAAGCGCCGCTGCGGCGACGGGGTGCGGTTCAGCGGCGTCGGCGGCGCCCGCATGGCGGCGGAGGGGCTGCAGAGCCTGTTCCCGCTGGCCGACATCGCGGTGATGGGCGCGGTCGAGCTGCTGCCACAGCTGCCGCGGCTGTTCGACCGGATCCGCCGCACCGCCGAGGCGGCGCTGGCGGCGAAGCCGGACGCGATGGTGTCGATCGACGGGCTGGCCTTCAACGCCCGGGTCGCGGCGCGGCTGGCGGACCGGACCTTCCCGATCGTGCATTTTGTCGCGCCCAAGGTCTGGGCTTGGCGGCCCGGCCGGGCGCGCAAGCTGGCCGGGCTGGTCGACCACCTGATGGTGCAACTGCCTTTCGAGCCGCCCTGGTTCGAGCGGCACGGCCTGCCCACCACCTATGTCGGCCACCCGATCATCGAGACCGCGGCGGGGCAGGGCAACGGCGCCCGGTTCCGACAGGCGCATGGCATTGCGCCGGATGCCAAGCTGCTGACCGTGCTGCCCGGCAGCCGGCGGGGCGAGATCCAGCGGCTGCTGCCGGTCTTCGGGGAGACGGTGCGGGCGCTGGCGTCGCGGCACCCCGGGTTGCGCCTCGCCGTGCCGACGGTGGAGACTGTGGCGGCGCCGGTGCGCGCGGCGGTGGCATCCTGGCCCGGCAGCCCGATCGTGATCGAGGGTGACGGCGAGAAATACGACGCCTTTGCCGCCAGCGACGCGGCGCTCGCCGCCTCCGGCACCGTTGCGCTGGAACTGGGGCTGGGGCGGGTGCCCAGCATCATCGCCTATCGCGTCAATCCGCTCTCGGCCTTCGTCGTCCGGCGCATGCTGACGACCAGATACGCCAATCTGGTCAACATCATGTTGGACCGGCCGGCGGTGCCGGAACTGCTGCAGGAGAACTGCACGCCGGAGAAGCTTGCCCAGGCGGTGGACCGGCTGCTGACCGATCCGGCTGCGGTGGCTGCCCAGCGTTCGGCCTATGACGAGGTGGCGCGGATGATGCTGCTACCGGACGGCGCGGTGCCGGGCGACCGGGCGGCCCAGGTGGTGCTCGACGTGATCGGGCAGGGGCGTCGGGCCTGATCCCGACCGATCAGCAATTGCCTTTTTTGGCCTGCCCCGGCGGGCAGAAATTGTTGCCGTAGCCGCCGCGCGGATGACCGTCTCCGACATAGACGCAACCGCTCACCAAGCCTGCCGCGACCAGCAGAACGCAGATCAGTTTTGTCATGAGGCTCTCCGCGGCGGTGTCGGATGGCGGCGCATCGTCAAAGGCCGGAGGCATGGGATTCGTTCCCGATCCGGACCGCGGAAGACCGAATTTCAGGAGAACAGGTAGGTCAGCAGCGCCGCGCCGGCGAGGACCGCGAGAATGGCGGCGGTAGCGCGGAGCTTGGCGCGCAGCGGTGCCCGGTTTGTGTTCGCGGCCCGGGGTACCGGCCGCGGTATGGTCGAAATGCCGACCGGCCGGCCCGGGCGCCCTGGGGCGCGCGGGCCGGTGCGGTCGATCCGGGTGTTGCCCGGTTTAGCCACGCTCGCTCAGCGATACGAAGTCGCGCGGCGTGTGGCCGGTGAAGAGCTGGCGCGGCCGCCCGATCTTCTGGTGCGGGTCGCCGATCATCTCGGTCCACTGCGCGATCCAGCCGACGGTGCGGGCCACGGCGAACAGCACGGTGAACATGCTGGTCGGGAAGCCCATCGCCTTCAGGATGATGCCCGAATAGAAATCCACATTCGGGTACAGCTTGCGCTCGACGAAGTACTCGTCCTCGAGCGCGATCTTCTCCAGCGCCATGGCGAGGTCGAGCAGCGGATCCTTGATCCCGAGTTCCTCCAGCACCTCGTAGCAGGTGGCGCGCATCACCTTGGCGCGCGGATCGTAGTTCTTGTAGACGCGGTGGCCGAAGCCCATCAGCCGGAACGGATCGTCCTTGTCCTTGGCGCGCTTGACGAACTCGCCGACGCGGTCCTTGGTGCCGATCTCGCCCAGCATCTTCAGCACCGCCTCATTGGCGCCGCCATGGGCCGGGCCCCACAGCGAGGCGATGCCGGCGGCGATGCAGGCGAAGGGGTTGGCGCCGCTGGAGCCGGCCAGGCGCACGGTCGAGGTCGACGCGTTCTGCTCGTGATCGGCGTGCAGGATCAGGATGCGGTCCATGGCGCGGGACAGCACCGGGTTCACCTTGTACGGCTCCGCCGGCACGGCGAAGGTCATGTACAGGAAGTTCTCCGCGAAGCTCAGGTCGTTGCGCGGATACATGAAGGGCTGGCCGATCGAGTATTTGTAGGCCATGGCCGCCAGGGTCGGCAGCTTGGCGATCAGCCGGTGCGACGCGACCTCGCGCTGCCGCGGGTCATGGATGTCGGTGGAATCGTGATAGAAGGCCGACAGCGCGCCGGTGACGCCGCACAGCACCGCCATCGGGTGGGCGTCGCGGCGGAAACCGCGATAGAAGTGGTGGATCTGCTCATGCACCATCGTGTGGCGGGTGATGGTGTGCTCGAACTCCGCGGCCTGCGACGCGTTCGGCAGCTCGCCGTGGAGCAGCAGGTAGCAGACCTCGAGAAAGTTGCTCTTCTCCGCCAGGTCGTCGATGGCATAGCCGCGATGCAGCAGGACGCCCTCGTCGCCGTCGATGAAGGTGATCTGGCTGTCGCAGGAGCCGGTCGAGGTGAAGCCGGGGTCGTAGGTGAACATCCCGGTCTCCGCATACAGCTTGCGGATATCGATGACGCTCGGGCCCATGGTCCCGTCGATCACAGGCAACTCCACCGACTTGCCGGTCGAGTTGTCGGTCAGCGTGACGGTCTTCTGCGCCACGGGGGTCTTCGTATCGGGCATGACGATGTCCTTGAGCGGGGGCTTCGTACTGGAAACGCAGGTCATCCGCTCCGTCGGCCGCGAGGATAGTCGCGCGGCGGAGCAAGATCAACGCGACTTGGGCCCTTCCAACGACAGATTTCGATCGCCTGTTTTTTAGGCTTTTTTGGAATTAAGAAGATATATCAACGGCTTGTCGGCGGCCCTTAAGAACCGTCGGCAGCTTCGCGGATCCGGCGCAGCGCCTCGTCCCGGCCGAGGATCGCAGCCACCTCGAAGATACCTGGTGACACGTTCGATCCGGTCAATGCCGCACGCAGCGGTTGTGCCACCTTGCCCAGCTTCAGCCCCTCGGATTCGGCGATCCGGTTGACCTCGGCTTCCAGCGCCGCCTCGGTCCAGTCGTTCAGGCCGGACAGGGCCGTGAACAGCCGGCCCAGCAGGGCGCGGGCGTCGCCGGTCAGGATCTTCAGCGCCGCCTCGTTCATCGGCAGCGGGCCGGAGCGAAGGTAGAACAGGGCGCTGTCGGCCAGCTCGACCAGCGTCTTGGCGCGCTGTTTCAGCCCGGTCATGGCCAGCAGCAGGATGGCACGGTCGGCGTCGTCCAGCGACCGGCCCAGCGCGGTCTCCAGATTCGGCGTGATCCGCTCCAGCAGCTCGGCGTCCGGCGTCTCGCGCATGTAGATGCCGTTGAGGTTCTCCAGCTTGGCGAAGTCGAGCCGCGAGGGCGACCGGCCGACGCCGTCGAGGTCGAACCACTCGATCGCCTTCTCGGTCGGGATCACCTCCTCGTCGCCATGGCCCCAGCCGAGCCGCAGCAGGTAGTTGCGCAACGCCGCCGGCAGGTAGCCCATGTCGCGGTAGGCCTCGATGCCCAGCGCGCCGTGCCGCTTCGACAGCTTGGCGCCGTCTGGCCCGTGGATCAGCGGGATATGGGCGAAGTCCGGCGCCGGGGCGCCGATCGCGTTGTACAGCTGCACCTGGCGGAAGGTGTTGGTCAGGTGGTCGTCGCCGCGGATCACCTGGGTGATGCCCATGTCGATGTCGTCGACCACCACCGACAGCATGTAGACCGGCGTGCCGTCGGCCCGCAGCAGCACCATGTCGTCCAACTGGTCGTTCTGCACCGTGAC
>NZ_JBCNNF010000316.1:0-8016 GCF_039594555.1 Inquilinus sp. | reverse complement strand
CGTTGCCCAGGATGATCCAGACATAGAGCGGGAACAGGATGGCCGTGGTCTCGCCGCCGATATGCATGACGCAGGACAGGGCGGCGACATCGCTGGCGATGGAGAAGACCCGCCGCGGCCGACAGACGCCCGGATATCGCAGGATGTGGCCGAGCACGACGAGGTTGATGGCGAGATAGACGGGCGGGACGGCGAGGATGAGCCGATCGCTGCCGCCCGTCGCCAGCAGGTAGATCAGGATCGCGGTGCCGAAGCCCAGGGCGTTGAACCGCATTTCGTGCTCGCTGTCCGGGCGGGCCCGGAGGCACCGCACGATGCGCGCGATCAGGGATTTTGGTCCCATTTGCGGCTTTCTATCGGTCATCTCCAAAAACCACTCCAGCCCGACGGCGCCGTCTTGCCGACAGAGACCATACCGAACACCGGGTGGGATGGCAAAAGACCTGCTGGTCGGCCGGCCGATCCCCGGGAAGTCTCTCCGCCGGTCGTTCGATATCAATCTGAGGAAACGAAACCTCGGAACCTCACCACAGATCAGCCTGCGGAGTCTCTGAGCCGTCCGTGATTTTCCTCTCCTTCGGCGGTCGCGTCCAGGCCCAGATTCAGCTGCGCCCGGCCCGATTAGCGGCCGATCCGGGACCGGGTGGCGGCGCGGCCGGCGGGAATCGGAGCTCCAGACCCCCCGAGGCGGCGGAGATGTCGTCGGCCAGCGCCAGCAGGCGCTGCCCCGCTGACACCACATTACCCGTCATCTCGCGCTGCGCCGGATTGAGCTTGGTATCCCGCAGCATCGATCCGGAGCCGAGGATGGCGGTCAGCGGCGTTCGCAACTCGTGCCCGACATTGGCCAGGAGGACGGTCTTCTCGCGGCTGGCCGTCTCGGCCCGCCGCTCGGCCTGTGACAGCCCGCGGATCAGCGGCGCAGCGGCGAGCGCGACCAGGCACAGCCCGCCCAACAGCCCCGCCGACAGCGACGGCTGCGACCGCCAGAATGGCGTCACGGCGATGACCACGCCGAAGGCTATGAGGCTTCCCGCGGTCGCCGCCGCGAGATAGCGGATGCCGAAGCGGAAGCCGTTGCCGAGAATGATCCAGATGAACAGGGGGAACAGGAAGGCCATGCCCTCCCCACGGATCAGCATTTCGCTCAGTACCACGGTGAAGTCGCCGATCATGGCGACGCCCCGGCGCGTGTGGCAGGCCTGCGGCCGGCGCAGGATGTGGGCGAAGATCAGCAGGCAGAAGCCGGTATAGCCGATGTAGACAGCCAGCTCTCCGACGGCGAACTGACCGCTGACGGCCAGATAGATCGCGGTCGGGGTCGAGAGGGCGATGCCGTTGAACCGCATCTCGTGCTCGCTGTCCGGGCGGGTCCGGAGGCGCCGCACGATGCGTCCGGGCCAAGACCCTGGCCTCGCCTGTTCCCTTTTTTCGGTCATTCGCCCAAACACTCCGTCCCGGTGGCACGCTGGCGCCGGCCGGGCAAACCGAACCGTCAAATCCTGGCCGGGGAGCTATGAAACCCGTCGATCCGCCGGCCAACCGCGGACGAAATCCCGCAGCTGGTCGTTCGGCATCGGCCTGGCGAAGTGAAATCCCTGAACCTCATCGCAACCCAGCATGCGGACCGTCTCGAGCTGCTCGGGAGTTTCCACCCCTTCTGCAGTGACGTCCAGGCCGAGATCATGGCCGAGATTGGTGATGGCGCGCACGATCGCCGCATCCCCAGGGCTGGTTTCCAGGTTGCGGATGAAGCTGCGGTCGATCTTCAGCCGGTTGACCGGGAAGATCTTGAGATAGTTCAGCGAGGAGTAGCCGGTGCCGAAATCGTCGATGGCGAAGCGTACGCCGAGGCCGCGGAGCTCCTGAATCTTGCTGGCCGCCGATTCCGCGTTCTGCATCAGCACGCCCTCGGTCAGCTCCAGCTCCAGCGTCGAAGGCGCGAGGCCGCTGTCCTCCAGCGTCTGCCGGATCAGCTGTCCGATGTCCTGCTTGCGGAACTGCAGCGAGGTCAGGTTGACGCCGACGCGCAGCGCCAGCCCGTCGCGGGCCCAGGCGGCGGCCTGCATGCAGGCTTCGCGCAGCGCCCAGGTGTTCATGGCGATGATCAGCCCGGTCTCCTCCGCCGCCGGCAGGAACTGCGCCGGCAGCAGCAGGCCGCGGGTCGGGTGCTGCCAGCGCATCAGGGCCTCGGCAGCGACGACCCGGCCGCTGTGCAGATCGATCTGCGGCTGATAGTGCAGCACGAACTGGTCGGCCTCGACCGCGGCTCGCAGCTCGGTCTCCAGGATCACCGCGTCCTGGATGCTGGCGTTCAGCTCGGTGGCGAAGAAGCGGTATTCCCCCGGGCCATCAGCCTTGGCCCGGTACATCGCCAGATCGGCATTGCGGAACAGCTGGTCGGGATCGTTCCCGTCGCGGGGATGCAAGGTGATGCCGATGCTGGCGGTCAGCGACACGGTGCTGTCGTTGCGGATGTGCGGCCGCGCGATCTCCTGCAGGATCTGTGCTGCCGCCGCGGCCGCGTCCTCGCTCCGGGTCAGCCCCAGCTGCAGCACCGCGAACTCGTCGCCGCCCAGCCGGGCGACGATGTCTCCCGGCCGCGCCGTCAGGCTCAGCCGCCGCGCCACTTCCTGCAGGATCTGGTCGCCGAAATGGTGGCCTAGTGCGTCGTTGATCGACTTGAAGCGATCTAGGTCAAGGAAGTGCAGGGCAAAAGGCGCGTCGGGGTCGCGGGCCAGGATCCGGCGGATTCGGTTCAGGAGATGCACCCGGTTGGGCAGGTCGGTCAGCGCGTCGTGATTGGCTAGGTGGTGCAGATGCTCCTCGGCCAGTTTGCGGTCGGTGATGTCGAGCGCCGTGGTCAGCACACTCTCCACCTCGTTCGAGGCGCCCCGCAGCGGCGCCTTGCTGGTCAGGAACACCTGCCGCACGCCGCTGCGCTCGACCACCTCCTCATAGCTCGGCAGCGGCTCACCCGAAGCGAAGACCAGTTGGTCCATCTGCCGGCTGCGCGCGCCGCGTTCCGCCCCGAACACGGCGGCGACGTCCTCGCCGACCAGCGCGGCGGTGGTGGAGCCGCTGATCGCCGCCTGATAGGCGTTGACGAAGACGCAGCGCCCGTCGCGGTCGGCGGCGCTGATCATCGCCGGCAGCGTGTCGATCACCTGGGCCAGCGCGTCGCGGCTGCTGCGCAGCGCCTCCTCCTGGCTGCGCCGGGTGCGCTCCAGCTCGCGCTCCAGCGTCGCGGCACGGCGCTTGACCCGCTGCTGCTGGCGGCGCAGCCGCAGCAGGTTGCGGGCCCGGGTCACGAATTCGTGATGGTCGACCGGGCTCTGCAGGAAGTCGGTGGCGCCGGCCTCCAGCGCCTGCAGGCGGAAGCTGCGGTCATCATAGGCGGTGATGACGATCACCGGCACGTCGGCCACATGCGGGTTGCCGCGCAGACGGCGGGTGAACTCGGCACCGTCGAGGTTCGGCATCTTGTAGTCGGCGATCACCAAGTCCGGGGTGTGACCCGCCAGCCAGCCCAGCGCTTCCAGCGGATCGCCGAAGGCCTGCACCGTCACCTGGCTCTCGAGCGAGGCGGCGAGCCTGGAGAAGATGTTCCGGTTGGTGGGCCGGTCATCCAAGATGACGACGAGCGACATTCCCCGTTCAGAACTCCCTGTCGCCCCCGGCCGCCTCCTGCGGGCGGCGTCGGGGTGGTATGGCCCACGCCACTATAGGCAGGGTTTTTGCCGCATTATGAGGGAATTCGTATGATCACCAGGCCAGATTCAGCGGGCCGGCGGTCTCGCCTACTCTGAAACGGTGGCGATCACCGGCGTATGGTCCGAAGCCTTGTCGCGGCCGCGCGGCTCGCGGTCGATGATGCAGGTTTCGAGCCGGTCGGCCAGCTCCGGGCTGGCCAGCAGGTGGTCGATGCGGATCCCGTTATCGGCCTGCCAGGCCTGGCCTTGATAGTCCCAGAAGCTGTAGCCGGTCGCGGTCGGGTTCAGCGCCCGCCACGAATCGGTCAGGCCGAGATGGAGCAACGCCCGGTAGCGCCGCCGCGTCTCCAGCAGGAACAGCGCGTCGCCCACCCAGGCATGCGGGTCGGCCGCGTCGCGCTCCTCCGGGATGACGTTGAAGTCGCCGCCCATGACGAAGGGCCGGCCTGCGGCCAGCAGCGTCCCGGCCCGGCGGCGCAGCCGGTCCATCCAGGCCAGCTTGTAGTCGTATTTCTCGGTGCCGGCCGGGTTGCCGTTCGGCAGGTACAGGCCGCAGATGCGGACGCCTTTGACCGTGCCCTCGACATAGCGGGCCTGGGCGTCGGCGTCGTCGCCCTCCAGCCCGGTCAATGGGTCCTCGATCGGGTGCTTCGAGATCAGGGCGACGCCGTTATAGCTTTTCTGGCCGTGCACCAGCAGCCGATAGCCCAGTGCCTCGAACTCGAAGCGCGGGAACGCGTCGGTCTCGCATTTGATCTCCTGCAGCACCGCCACATCGGGCTCGGCGCTGCGCAGCCAGTCCAGCACGTTCGACAGCCGGGCCTTGACCGAATTGACGTTCCAGGTGGCGATGCGCATGCCTCAGCCCTCCGCCCGGAGGATCGGAGACGGGGCGGGCAGGGTGGGGGGCATGGCTGTCCTCCGGGGGCTGGGCGCTGCCGACTCCGGCGGGCGCGGCCGCTCAGATTGCGAAGGAAGTGCCGCAGCCGCAAGAGGATGAGGCGTTCGGGTTCTTCACCTGGAAGGACGCGCCGATCAGCTCCTCGACATAGTCGATCTCGGCGCCGGCCAGGAGGTCGAGCGACATGTCGTCGACCACCACGGTGACGTCGTCGCGGCGGAAGGTCAGGTCGTCGTCCTTGACCGTGTCGTCGAAGCTGAAGCCGTACTGGAAGCCGGAGCAGCCGCCGCCGGAGACGGCGATGCGCAGCATCAGCGCCTCATTGTGCTCGGCCTTGCGCAGCTCGGCGATCCGCCGGGCGGCGCTTTCAGTCAGGCTCAGGATGCGGCCATCGTCGGGCATGACAGATCCATCGGTGAAACGGGTGGTCGAAACCGGTCCTCCCCAATGTAGGCAGCCCGACGCCGTCTGCAAAGCACCCGCCGCGATTGCCAGCCCCGCAGAGGGTGGTTAGCTTGCCCGTCGATGACCGCCGTCTATGCCACCGCTCCGGACCGCAGCCGCGGCCGGCTTCATGCCGAGCCGGACAGCGGCATGCGCTCGCCCTTCCAGCGCGACCGCGACCGCATCGTCCATTCCTCGGCCTTCCGCAAGCTGCAGTACAAGACCCAGGTCTTCATCTATCACGAGGGCGACTACTACCGGACCCGGCTGACCCACACGCTGGAGGTGGCGCAGATCGCCCGCACCATCTGCCGGGCGCTGGGGCTGGACGAGGATCTGGGCGAGGCGGTGGCCCTGGCGCACGACCTCGGCCACACTCCCTTCGGCCATGCCGGCGAGGACGCGCTGCACGCGGCGATGGCCGGCCATGGCGGCTTCCACCACAACGACCAGACGCTGCGCATCCTGACGGCGCTGGAGCAGCGCTACGCCGGTTTCGACGGGCTGAACCTGACCTGGGAGACGCTGGAGGGCGTGGTCAAGCACAACGGCCCGCTGCTGCCGCTGCCGCCCGGTGGCCGGTTGCCGGCCACGATCGACGCCTTCCGTGCCACCTGGGACCTCGACCTCGCCTCCCAGCCGGGGCCGGAGGCGCAGGTGGCGGCGCTGGCCGACGACATCGCCTACACCAACCACGACATCGACGACGCGGTCCGGGCCGGCCTTCTGGATGTCGACGTGCTGCGCCGCCTGCCGCTGGTCGGGCCGGTGCTGGCCGAGGTCGAGGCCCACCACCCCGGCCTGCCGCGCCGCCGGCTGATCCATGAGACGGTGCGGCGGGTGATCGACCAGATGGTCACCGACCTGCTGGCGGAATCGCGCCGCCGGCTGTCGGAGCTGGCGCCGGTCTCGGTCGAGGCGATCCGGGCGGCGCCGCTGCCGGTGATCGCCTTCTCCGACAGTGTCGCCGCCGATCTCGCCGTGGTCCGCGGCTTCATGTTCCGCGAGGTCTACCGGCACTATCTGGTCAACCGCGAGACCAGCAAGGCGCGGCGGGTGGTGCGCGATCTGTTTGGCCTGTTCACCGCTGAGCCGAACACCCTGCCGACCGACTGGCGCCGACAGGCCGATGCCGCAGGCCCCTCTGGACTGCCGCGGCTGGTGGCCGATTACATCGCCGGCATGACCGACCGCTACGCCCTGCTCGAGCACCAGCGCCTGTTTGCCCTGGACCGGCCGATCTAAACTGCTAGACGGACGTCTCTTCTGCTGTCATGCCCGGGCCTGACCCGGGCATCCAGAGAATGTCGACACCTTCTGGATTGCCGGGTCAGGCCCGGCAATGACAGGTAGGGGTAGCTCTGAGAGATTGATTCATCGCTGAATCAATTTCTTATCGCCCGATTCTGCAATTCGGGGTACGATTCCGAATCAGTCGGGGGATAGGATGGTCGACACCGCCACGCAACTGCGACTCGCACCGGACGGACATTGGGTGGAGGCACCGCATGCGCTGCCCGTCACCGCACCCGCCGCGGGTCATCCCACGGTCCAGCTCAGGCCGGTTTCGACGGTGCTGCCCTGGCGCATCATCGTCCCGGCCGGGGTCATCCTGGTCGTGGTCCTGCTGTTCGCCGGCATCCTCATCTCGACCTACACTTCCGGCGGCTCGGTGACGATGGAAGGTGGGGTGCCGATCATCCGCGCCGACCGCACCGAGTTCCGCACCCGGCCCGAGCAGCCGGGCGGCATCGACATCCCCAACCAGGACCGGCTGGTGCTGCAGGATCTCGGCCGCAAGCAGGCGCCGACCAACGTCGCCACCGTGCTGCCGCCGCCGGAGCAGCCGATGCCGCGCCCCGTGCAGGCCGGAACCGACCAGCGCGGCTGGCGCCTGCCGTTGCCGGCGGCCTCGCCCGGCGCTGGGGTGGTGGAGATTCTTTTGGCCCGGCCGGGCCAGGCTGTCGCGGCTCCCACGCCCGAACCTGTCCAGCCGGCGCCGCAGCCCGAGCCGGCGGCCGCAGCCCCAGCCGTCAATCCCGAACCGGCACCCGTTGTCGATCCGGCCCCTGTCCAGACCGCCGCGCTGGCGCCGTCGATCCCTGCCGCGCCAATCGTCCCGGCGGCGCCGGTCCCCGCCGCGCCTGCACCGCAAGCGGCCCAGCCGGACGATCCGATCGCGGCGCTGCTGAACAACCCGGCCGCCGCCGATGGCTGGATCAACCCGGACACCCACGCGCCGGCCCAGGTGGCGGCCGTGCCGTCGATGCCGGCAATCGTCGCCGTGCCGAATGGCCGCTTTGCCGCGCAGATCGCCGCCGTGACCTCGCCGGAGGAGGCGCAGGCCGAATGGGCCCGCTTCCAGCGCCGCTATCCCGAGCTGCTCGGCGCGCTGCAGCTGGCCGCGCCGCAGGTCTCGGCCGCGACCCGGCTGGGCTATCGCGTCCAGGCCGTGCCGCTCGACCAGGCAACGGCGACGCGGCTGTGCGAGGCCCTGGCCACCGAGAAGACCGGCTGTCTCGTCGTTCCCCGCTGATTTCGAGCCCTGTTGATGCCTCAGGCGATCCTGTTCGGCTGTGCCGGCCCCGTTCTGGCGGCTGAGGAGCGGTCCTTCTTCCGCGACGCCGACCCGCTCGGCTTCATCCTGTTCCGCCGCAACTGCGAGACGCCGGACCAGCTCAAGGCCCTGGTCGCGGATCTGCGCGACGCGGTCGGTCGCTCTGCGCCGGTGATGATCGACCAGGAGGGCGGGCGCGTCGCCCGGCTGCGGCCGCCGCATTGGCCGACCTTCCCGGCCGCCGGCCGCTTCGGCGCGCTGGCGGCGCTGGACATGGCAGCGGCGGAGGAGGCGGTGCGCGCCAATGCCACCGCCATCGCGCTGACCACCGGCGCCGCCGGCATCGACATCGTCGCCGCGCCGGTGCTGGATCTCGACGTGCCGGGGGCCGACCGCGCCGT
>NZ_JBCNNF010000315.1:0-8018 GCF_039594555.1 Inquilinus sp. | reverse complement strand
GGTGGCGGCGCCGAACAGCCGCCGCACCAGCAGGGCCGAGCCGCCGACCACGGCGCGCGCCCGGTCGCCGCCCGGCCCGGCGGTGAAGTGGCCCAGCGAGCGGAAGCGCAGCAGCAGCGGGTTCGGCGTCCGGCTCCACGCCGCCGTGGTCCGCACCAGGTCGCGCACGACGACCGAGGCGCCGGTGGCGCCGGGCAGCAACACCAGGTCGCGCCGCGTGCCATTGACGATCGGGGAGGCCTCCCCCTGGAAGCGGAACTGGCCGGTATAGGCGCATTGTGTTGCCGACACGCCGGAGGCGGCGCGGGACCCGGCGAACAGGAAGCGCGTGGTCAGGGCCAGCGGCAGCACGTCGGGCGGGTTCTCCTCGCCCCAGCTGCCCTGGCTCGGCCGGTAGTCGGCGGCGAAATGCGGCTGGCTCATGGTCGGCGCATTGCCGGTCAGCGTCGACAGCGTGCCATAGGGCGAGGGGTCGACGACCAGCGCGTCGGCGCCGCGCGAGAGGGTGATGTTGCCGGCGTCGAGATGCTGGTGCGCGCTGATGATGCCGCGACACTGGCTGACCATCCAGGCGGCGCCCGGGCCGAAGCCGGTGCGGGCGTAGAAATTGCCGGCGCCGGCGGCCAGCCAGCCCGGCGGCAGCGCGCCGCGGTCGATCGGCTGGGCGGTCACCGTCTCCGTCGCCGCCAGCGACTGGAACAGCAGGGTGAAGTCGCCATTGGCCGGCGGCGCGGGCAAGGCCAAGCGCGCCAGCTCGGCCTTGGCCTGGGCCTTGTCGACCGTCGCGGCCGGGCCGGACAGCACGGCATAGAGGGGCAGGGGATCGGCCTCGAGCGTCGGCTTCTCGTTGTCGGTGTCGCCGCCGACGAACATGCGGTTGTCCGGCGTCAGGCCGTAGACATAGCGATACAGCACCTGGTGCAGCCATGCCCCCATCCAGGGCTGGGGCACGCCGTGCTCGGCCATCGCCCGGCCGGCCAGGGCGTAGGAGACCACCGACAGCGGCCCGTACTGCCAGCCCTCGGCCCAGTCGCCGCCCGGCATCGGCTGGCGCGCGGCCATCCCGCCGGCCATCACCTGGGCCCACATGGTGTTGGTGACATAGGTCCACAGCGCCGTGCCGCTGCCCGGGTAGGCGGCGTCCATGGCATCGGCATGGCCGATCGCGATCAGGGTGACCGCCAGGACATGGCCGGCATGGTAGTTCGACCCGGTCTCGGCGCGCTGGTAGGTGTCCGGATCCTGGTGGAAGGCGATCCACTGGGCGAAGCGCGTGGCCGCCTTGGCCCGCAGCGCCGGGCTCAGGTCGTTGTACAGCCAGTCATAGCCCAGGGCGCTCCAGGCGCCGTTGGTGCGCATCGAATAGCCGGCGTCGCGCGCGACGATGCCGAAGGGCGTGGCCGGGCCGCTGGTGTTGGGATAGCGCGGCCCGTTGCCGTCGCCGAGCGTGTCGGCATCGTCCAGGAGCGCCTGCCAATACTTGATTGCGGTGTCGCGGTGCAGGGCCGAGCCGGTGGCGGCGCGCGCCACCAGGCAGGCATCCAGCGCCTCGACCCAGCGAAAGCTCTGATACTGGCCGGAGGCGTAGTCCGCCGGGTTCAGGCGGGCATCGTCGCATTTGGCGATGGCGCGGGCCACCGGGCTGCCGGGCACGGATCGCGCCGCCTGCCAGGCGGCGACGATCTGCGGCGTCAGCCAGATGCGGGGATGGGGGCCATCGGGAGGGGCCGCCAGGGCCGGGGCGGAAAGCGCCAGCAGCGGCAGGAGGACGGAAAGGAGTCGCCGGACCATGATGTCCCTCAATGCGCCGCGGAATGCGGCAATGAAGAAGGCTTCAGTCCTGAGGTGACCCCACGCGCTCCCGTGCCCCGCCGGCGGTGCCGCCGGGGTCGTTGGTCAGCCCGGCCGCTCCGGTGCGGGATGGGATGATTTGCCTGAGATGCCCGAGCGCTGTGGCGAAATTTGGACGGCCGGAGCGGATCAGGGATCCGGCCGCGCCAGCCCGGCCAGGGCGGCGGTGACGACGCCGACATCATCCGCCAGCGGGCACAGCAGCGCCGGCCGGCCGCCCAGCCGGGCCTCGACCGGGCGGGCCTCGGCGATCATGCAGGCGAGGGCGGCCGCGGCCTCGGGCCCACCCAGCGGCGTCCGGTCCAGCGGCTGGTCGCCCGGATTGCCGCCCAGCGCCTCCTTCACCGCGGTGCCGGCCCACAGCACCTGCGGCGCCGGCCCGGCGAGGTCGAGCATGAGCAGATGCGGCAGCATCGGCATGATCTCGACCGGGCTCAGCGTGTCGCGATGCGGCGGCCGGCCCTCACGGGCGTGGCCGTCCCACCAGCCCTGCAGCCGGCCGAAGAAGGCGGGGCGGCCGCTCATCGCTCAGAGCGTCGCGAGCGCGTCACGGAAGGTGGCGGCGTCGACATTGCCGCCGGAGCAGACGATGACGACGGTGCGGATCTCGTCCGGGATCCGGTTCTCCAGCGTCGCCGCCAGGCCGATGGCGCCGCCCGGCTCCATCACCAGCTTCAGCGTGTCGAAGGCCACGCCCATCGCCCGCAGCACCGCGTCGTCCGGTGCGGCGACGCCGCCGGCCAGCGTCTCGCGCGCGATCGAGAAGGTGATCTCGCCGGGGGTGGGGGATTGCAGCGCGTCGCAAATCGACCGCGCATCGGGCGCGTTCTTCACCCGCTCGCCGGCCGCCAGCGACCGGCGCATGTCGTCCAGCGCCTCCGGCTCGGCAGAGTAGATCCGGGTGCCCGGCAGCTTGGCCTTGATGGCGACGGAGACGCCGGAGACCAGGCCGCCGCCGCTGCAGCCGACCAGCACCGCATCGGGGCGCACGCCCAGCTCGGCGCATTGCTCGGCGATCTCGAGGCCGATCGTGCCTTGGCCGGCGATGATGCCGGGGTCGTCATAGGGCTTCACCAGCGTGGCGCCGGTCTCGGCCTGGATCTTCGCCGCCACCGCCTCGCGGTCCTCGCCGAAGCGGTCATAGGGCACCACCGTGGCGCCATAGGATTCGGTGTTGCGCCGCTTGATCGCCGGAGCGTCGGACGGCATCACGATCGTCGCCTTGATGCCGAACAGCTTCGCCGCCGCCGCCACGCCCTGGGCGTGATTGCCGCTGGAGAAGGCGACCACGCCGCGGGACCGCTCCGCCTCCGGGATCAGGGAGATCCGGTTGTAGGCGCCGCGGAACTTGAAGGACCCGGTGCGCTGCAGCGGCTCGGCCTTGACCAGCACCTCGCGTCCGGCCCGGGCGTCGAGCAGCGGCGAGCGCAGCAGCGGCGTGCGCACGGCCTGGCCGCGCAGGCGGCCGGCGGCGGCCTCGATGTCGGAGACGGAGACGATCATATTTATTTCCAGTCTATTATCGGATGAACTTAAACCAGTAAATCAGCACTGCTAGCGCAGCAGATCCGCCTCCAGCGCCCCCGCCTTCGGCGCCTCGCCCAGGCGCAGGCGGTAGACTTGCGTGTTCTCCAGCACGCGCTGGACATAGCTGCGCGTCTCCGGCAGCGGGATGGATTCGATCCAGTCCACCACCTGCTCCGGCGTCTTCGACGGTGTCGGCGCCCAGGTGTCGACCCGGCCGAAGCCGGCATTGTAGGCGGCGATCGCTCGCGGCCAGTTGCCGTCATAGCGCTTGATCAGGTCGGCCAGATAGCGGCTGCCGAGGCGCAGATTGTGCACCGGGTCGCCGCTGAGCATGCCGGTGGTGTGGTCGATGCCCAGCGACTGGGCCACGTCGCGGGCGGTGCCGGGGCGCAGCTGCATCAGCCCGATCGCCCCGGCGCTGGAGACGGCGGTGGCGTTGAACTCGCTCTCCTGCCGCGCCAGGCCGAGGACGAGGGCTGGTGGCAGGCCGCTGAGATCGTCGGGCATGTCCACCAACGGATAGGCGGCGTCGATCACGGTCAGCCCGTCGCGCGCCGCGGCCTTGGCGGCGCGGACGGCGACGAAGGGATACTTCATCGAGGAGGCCAGCGTCGCCAGCAGCCGGTTCTTGTCCGCCGTGTCGGCATCGACCATCAGCTTGCGCAGGAACAGATCGGCGCGGTCGCGCTGGCCGATGGCGTCCAGCAGCCGGGCGGCGCGGGCCAGGTCGCCGCCATAGGCCGCCACCGCCTGAGCGCTGGGCGTCGCCGAGACGGGCAGGGCCGCGATGCTCGGCTGGTCCAGCTTGTCGGCGGCGAGCTGGCCGTAGAAGGTCAGGGTCTGCTTCGCCGCCAGCCGGTACCAGTCCGCCGCCTTCTGCTTGTTCCCGGCGGCCTCATGCGCCCGGCCCGCCCAATAGGCGCCGCGGGCCAGGCTGATCGGCATCGAGACGTCGCCATACAGCTTCTCGAAATGTCCGATCGCGTCGGTCGGGCGATCGAGGAAGCGCAGCGCCAGCCAGCCCGCCAGGAAGTCCTTGTCGGCCCGGTCCCCCGGGTCGCTCTGCTCCCGCGCGGTCACCAGCTGGTACGCCTTGGTGTAGGACTGCTCGTCGAACAGCCGGCGGGCGATGATGTGCCGCTCCAGCCACCAGTCCTTGGCATGGGCCGAGGTCTTCGGCTGCTGCGCCAGCATCTCGATGGCGCCGGCCTCGTCGTCGTTGCGGCGGCGCCAGCGGGTGCGCTCGTACAGGATGCCCTCATCCTGCAGCAGCTTGGCAGGCAGGGCCCGCACCGCGGCCGAGGCGTCCGGCGTGCGCGCCATCAGCTTCAGCCGGGCATCAGCCACCTGACGGCGGTCGCCGGAGACGCGGGGCAGCATGCGCCGCGCCTCCTCGGCCCGCTCGGCCCACAGCAGGGCATCCAGCCGGGCCCAATGGTCGTCCGGCCCCAGCAGGCTGCCGAAGCGGGCCAGGAACTCGGTCTCCTGCGCGCCAGTCAGGGAGATGTTGCGCCAGGTGTCGCGCGCCCAGATCCGGGCACGGATCGGGTCGCTGGCCTGCAGCGCCGTGCCGAAATGCAGCGCGCCCTCGGCGGTCAGCGGGGCGAAGGCGTCGAACCAGGCGACCACGGCGTCGGCCGGCAGCCCGTCCGGCATCGCCCGCTCGGCCCGGCGGCGCATCGCCTGGACGTTCGGCCAGTCCGGGTTGCGGACGACGAAGGCCGCCAGCTCCTCGAAGCCGGCGGCGCTGTCGGCGCGCGACAGGTCGGCCCAGGTCGCCAGCCGGCCGACCAGGGTGCTGGCCATCTGGCTTTCGACCGTCCGCACCACGTCCCAGCCGTTGCGGTCGACGGCGAAGAATAGGGCCTGCGCCGCCTTGATCTCGGCCGGGGTGGCCGGCTGCGCCAGGGCCGGGGCGGCGGTGCCGAGCAGCAGCGCGGCCGCGGCGGCCAGCGCCGTTCGCTTGCCGGCCCGCACCACAGCGGCTATGACACTGCGTTCACCACCCCAACGCCCACGGAAGCGTCCATGTTCAAGGGATCGATCGTCGCCCTGATTACGCCCTTCACCGAGAGCGGGGTCGACGAGAAAGCGTTCCAGAGCTTCGTCGACTGGCAGATCCGCGAGGGCACCCAGGGCGTCGTCCCCTGCGGCACCACCGGCGAGTCCCCGACGCTGAGCCATCCCGAGCATGAGCGGGTGATCGAGCTGTGCGTCGAGGTCGCGAAGGGCCGCGTCCCGGTGATCGCCGGCACCGGCTCGAACTCGACCGAGGAGGCGATCTCCCTGACCCGGCACGCGAAGAAGGCCGGCGCCGACGCGGCGCTGATCGTCACGCCCTATTACAACAAGCCGACGCAGGAAGGTCTCTACCAGCATTACAGGGCCATCCATGACGCGGTCGAACTGCCGATCGTGATCTACAATATCCCGGGCCGCAGCGTGATCGACATGTCGGTCGACACCATGGCCCGCCTGGCCGAGCTGCCGCGCATCGTCGGGGTCAAGGACGCGACCGCCGACCTGGTGCGGCCGCTGGCGACGCGGGTGCGGATCGGTCCCGAGTTCTGCCAGCTTTCGGGCGAAGACGCCACTGCCACGGCGTTCCTGGCGCAGGGTGGCCATGGCTGCATCTCGGTCACCGCCAATGTCGCGCCGCGGCTCTGCGCCGAGATGCACGCCGCCTGGGAAGAGGGCAACCTGGCGCGCATGGGCGCGATCCGCGACCTGCTGATGCCGCTGCACCGGGCGCTGTTCCTGGAGACCAGCCCGGGGCCGGTGAAGGTCGGCGCCAAACTGCTCGGCCTGTCCGACGACCGTGTCCGGCTGCCGCTGGTGCCGCCGGGCGAAGCGACGCGGAATGCGGTGCGTGAGGCGATGGTCCTCGCCGGCCTGATCAACTGACCACCGGAGCACACCAAGCATCATGGCACAGCCGAAGACCCCGGGCCGCGTCGTCGCGCAGAACCGGCGGGCGCGGCACGATTACTTCATCGACGAGAATGTCGAGGCCGGCATCGTGCTGGTCGGGACCGAGGTGAAGGCGCTGCGCGAGGGCCGCGGCAACCTGCAGGACGCCTATGCCGGCGAGATGCAGGGCGAGCTATACCTGTTCAACGCCCATATCCCGGAATACGGGCCGGCGCAGCGCTTCAACCACGAGCTGAAGCGGCCGCGCAAGCTGCTGGTGCGCAAGCGCGAGCGGGACAAGCTTCTGGGGAAGGTGAAGCGGGAGGGCATGACCCTGATCCCGCTGTCGATCTACTTCAACGCCCGCGGCTTCGCCAAGGTCGATATCGGCCTGGCCCGGGGCAAGAAGGCGCATGACAAGCGCGAGACCATCAAGGCGCGGGACTGGCAGCGCGAAAAGGCGCGCGTGATGCGGGACCGCGGCTGACCCCTGCATCCGCAGGCCGGCTTCCCCACGAAGCCGGCCTGGATCGGATCAGGCGGAGCGCGCGTAGGCGCCGGCCTGCTGCACGGTCTCCTCGACATTACCGTCATCGCCCTCGACCGGGGCGGCCTGGGTGCGGTTCGGCGCGTTCATCCGCTGGATGTGCGGCGCCAGCTCCATCAGCTCGACGAAGTTGTCGGCCTGGCGGCGAAGCTCGTCCGACACCATCGGCGGGCTCGACTTGATGGTCGAGACCACGGTGACGCGGACGCCCTTGCGCTGGATCGCCTCGACCAGGCGCTTGAAGTCGCCGTCGCCCGAGAACAGCAGGATGTGGTCGGCGCGGTCGGCCATCTCCAGCGCGTCGATCGCGAGGTCGATGTCGACATTGCCCTTGACCCGGCGGCGGCCCTGGCTGTCGGTGTACTCGCGCAGCGGCTTGGTCACCATGCTGTAGCCGTTGTAGTCGAGCCAGTCGATCAACGGACGTATAGGAGAGTATTCCTGATCCTCGATCAGCGTCGTATAATAGAAGGCGCGGATCAGGCGACCCTTCTTGGCGAACAGGTCGAGCAGCCGGCGATAGTCGATATCGAAACCAAGCGAACGAGCCGCGCCATAAAGGTTGGCGCCATCAATGAATATTGCGAGCCGTTCTTCCTTATAGAATATCATGTGCGTTCCTTCGCGGCAGGGGACGGGTGACAGATTGGGTTCGCTACTCAGTTTGCAAGGAGCGGTCAACGGGTTGCGACGACGCTTGCGCATTCGCCGCAACTGCGGTAGGTGGTCCGCCCCTCGGTATAACAAAGATGCGGCCATTGCGTTGCATCCATCGTGCCACGATTCTATCGTCGTGGCTGTTTTTGTGCAGGAGCGGTAGCCCATGGCTCGCGTCACCGTCGAGGATTGCGTCCTCAAGATCCCGAACCGGTTCGATCTGGTCCTGATGGCGGCCCAGCGCGCCCGCGACATCTCGTCCGGCGCGGCGCTGACGCTGGATCGCGACGACGATAAGAACCCGGTGGTCGCGCTGCGCGAGATCGCCGACGAGACGGTCCCGCTGGACGGCCTGCGGGAGGCCCTGGTCAAGGGCCACCAGAAGCTGGCCGAGATCGACGAGGCCGATGAGGAGATCATCGAGCTGATGGCCGGCGAGGAAGAGTGGCTGAAGGCCGGCGTGGCGCCGCAGAGCCCGGCCGGCGCGGTCGGCTCGGACGAGGAGTCCACCTTCGGCATCGACGCC
>NZ_JBCNNF010000314.1:0-8090 GCF_039594555.1 Inquilinus sp. | reverse complement strand
GTCGAATCCCTGATCGGTGGCGGGCGACGCGAGGAGCAACACTCTTCGCGTCGTTCAGCCAGGACAGTCTGAGCCAGGGAATCCCTGGCGGTCCACGCGCATTTCATAGAGCTTTAGAGGGGGCCGGATCTCGATCCGGGCTGCAGGTCTCAGCCATGTGAGCACCTGCATTCAGGGGCAAGGCCTGATGGGTCGTCCCTACGGGAGGGACCGGCCTGCCCAGGCCGGGGATGGTCGGAGTGAGAGGATTCGAACCTCCGGCTTCTACGTCCCGAACGTAGCGCTCTACCAGGCTGAGCTACACTCCGTCTGCACCGGCGGATGGGCTTATAGCGAGACTGACGGGGGCCTGCAAGGCCTGTGTCGCAGTTCCGTCAGAAATCCCGCTCGACCACGAAATCGACCACATCCTCGAGCGCCTGCCGCATCGGTGAGGCGGGCAGCAGGCGGATGGCCCGGATGGCGTTCTCGGCGTGGCTCCGCGCGGCCGCCATGCTGTCGGCCAGCGTGCCATGGCGCTGCAGCAGGGCCACGGCGTGGTCGAGGTCCTGCTCGCTCTGCTCCCCGTCTTCCAGCGTCCGGCGCCAGAAGCCGCGCTCCTCCTCGCTGCCGCGCTCCACCGCGAGAATCACCGGCAGGGTGATCTTGCCCTCGCGGAAATCGTCGCCGATGGTCTTGCCCAGCCGGGCCTGGCGGGCGGAATAGTCCAGCACGTCGTCGACGATCTGGAAGGCGATCCCGAGCTCGGTGCCGAAGTCGCGCATGGCGGCGCATTCGGCCGCGCTGCGGTCGGCCACCACGGCCCCGATCTCGCAGGCCGCGGCGAACAGTTCCGCCGTCTTGGCCTTGATGATCCGCAGATAGGTGTCGCGGCTGGTCACCGTGTCATGTGCGGCCGACAGCTGCAGCACCTCGCCCTCGGCGATCACTGCCGAGGCGTTGGACAGGATCCGCAGGGTCTCCAGCGACCCGTCCTCGACCATCACCTGGAAGGCGCGGGAGAACAGGAAGTCGCCGACCAGCACGCTGGCCTGGTTGCCGAACACGACATTGGCCGAGGCCTGGCCGCGGCGCAGGTCGCTCTCGTCGACCACGTCGTCATGCAGCAGGGTGGCGGTGTGGATGAACTCGACCGCGGCGGCCAGGCCGACATGGCGCTGGCCGCGATGGCCGCACAGCCGGGCCGAGGCCAGCGTCAGCACCGGGCGGATGCGCTTGCCGCCCGAGGCGATGAGATAACCGGCGAGCTGCGGGATCAGCTCGACCGAGCTCTGCATCCGCTGCAGGATCAGGGCGTTGACCGCCTCGAGATCCGCTGCGACAAGGGCGGTCAGGCGGTCGAGCGCGCCGGCATCGGCGGTCGGCTCCGGCGGCAGGGACTCGGCTCTCGTCGCTCCAAGACTGGCGGTCAAGCCCGGCTCCTCAACATCCATCGTCCGAACTCCGGCACCGGCCTGCAGCAGGGCAGCGATCCGAACCGGATTGTGTCACCATGACCCTATGAATGCGCTGCATAGACGAGAAATGGGCCCCGTGAAAGAGCTTCTGCGAACCAATGACCCGGTCCGGCTGTCCTTCCTGACGGCCCTGCTGGCCGACGCGCGCATCGAAAGTGTCATCCTTGATATGCACACATCGGTGCTGGAAGGAAGCCTGGGCATCTTGCCGCGCCGCCTGATGGTGCCGGTCGATGACTGGAGCCGGGCGCGATATGTCCTGCAATCGGCGGGGGAAAGCTTGCCCGATGCCTGAGGCCGCGGCGCCCGCGGCCGGCGAGGACCGGCTGCTCGGTGGCCGCGTGCGCCTGTTGCAACCCCGCGACGGCTATCGCGCCGCGATCGACCCGGTGCTGCTGGCCGCCACGGTGCCGGCCGGTCCGGGCGAGCGGGTGACCGATCTCGGCTGCGGCGCCGGCGCGGCGCTGCTGTGCCTCGCCGCGCGCTGCCCGGAGGTGGTGGTCACAGGTGTCGAACGCGATCCCGGCCTGGCGGCTCTCGCCCGTGACAATCTGGAATTGAACGGGCTGGCCGGGCGTGCCGCAATCGTCGAGGGCAGCGTCGCCGGGCCGATCCCGGGCGCACCCTTCGACCGGGTGATGATGAACCCGCCCTTTTTGCCGCCCGGCCGCGGCCGGGCCTCGGCCCATCCGATCAAGGCCGTGGCGAATGTCGAGGATGGGCTGGACCTGGCCGGGTGGATCGCCGCCGCGGCCAAGGCGCTGAAGCCGCGCGGCTGGCTGACCCTGGTGCACCGGGCCGACCGGATCGACGAGATCTGCGCCGCGCTGCGGCCGGGTTTCGGTTCGCTGACGCTGTTCCCACTCTGGCCCCGGGCTGGGGAGCCGGCGCGGCGGGTGGTGGTGCAGGCCCGGCGGGGCGGCCGGTCGCCGGCGGTGCTGGCGGCCGGGCTGGTGCTGCACGAGGCCGATGGCGGCTACACCCCAGCGGCCCAGGCGGTGCTGCGCGACGCGGCGCCGCTGGCGCTCTGAAGCGCCGGACCTTTTGCAATCGAGCCGCGGCGGCCCATATCCTGCCGACAGCAACCGATCGAGAGCGTTTCCATGGGCCTCCGACTTCCCTTCCTCGGCCGCAGCGACGGGCCGCTGGTGACCGTGCTGCCGCTGCGCGGCGTGATCGGGGGCGGGCGCGGATTGCTGGCCCAGGGCCTGTCGATGGAGAAACTGGCGCGCCCGATCGCCGCCGCCTTCGCCCCGAAGAAACTGGCCGCGGTGGCGCTGCTGGTGAACTCGCCCGGCGGCTCGCCGGTGCAGTCCTCGCTGATCGCGCGCCGCATCCGTGACCTGGCGGATGAGAAGAAGGTCCCGGTCTACGCCTTCGTCGAGGATGTCGCCGCCTCGGGCGGCTACTGGCTGGCCTGCGCCGGCGATGAGATCTGGGTCGATGACAGCTCGATCATCGGTTCGATCGGCGTGATCTCCGCCGGCTTCGGCTTCCAGGACGCGATCGCCCGTATTGGAGTGGAGCGTCGCATGCACACCGCCGGCACGCGCAAATCGATCCTCGACCCGTTCCAGCCCGAGCGGCCGGAGGACGTGGCCAAGCTGGAGGAATTGCAGCGCGACATCCACGCCGCCTTCATCACCCATATCAAGGCCCGGCGCGGCGGGCGGCTGACGGCGGATGACGCCACCCTGTTCACCGGCGAGTTCTGGACCGGCGCCAAGGGCCGCGCCCTCGGCCTTGCCGACGGCATCGGCCATGCTCATGCCGTGCTGCGTGCCAAATTCGGGCCGAAGGTGCGGCTGAAGCCGGTGCAGCAGCAGACCGGCTGGCTGCGCCGCCTGACCCGCGCCGACAGCCTGGCCGCCGCCGCTGTGGACAGCGCCGTCGGCGCGGTGGAGGATCGGCTGCTCTGGTCCCGCTACGGGCTGTAAGGATTCCGATGCTCGGCAAGCTTCTCGTCGCCATCGCCCTCGTGGTCGGCGTGCTCTGGCTGATGGGCATGGCCCGCCGCGTCGGCGTCGCCCGTGAGACCGCGGCGCGGCGGGATGCGCTGTCGCAGCGGCACCGGGCGCGGAAGGCGCAGAAGGGGGCCGAGGACCTGGTCCGCTGCCCCAATTGTGGCGCCTATCACGCCGACGGTCTCAGTCATCGCTGCGAGGGGTGACATCCCGGCGGTTCATGGCTGTTTGACGCCCCGCGCGCTTGAAGCCTCCCGCCCGGCGCCCTATGGTGCGCGGCCTTCCTTCAGCGCCAGCCGAGACATGCCGACGGTCGCCCCACCCCCGAAGAGTTTCCAGGAGATCATCCTGCGGCTGCAGAATTTCTGGGCCGCCCAGGGATGCCTGATCCTGCAGCCCTACGACATGGAGGTCGGCGCCGGTACCTCGCACCCGGCGACGACGCTGCGCTCGCTCGGCCCCGACCGGGTTTGGAACGTCGCCTATGTCCAGCCCTCGCGCCGGCCGAAGGACGGGCGCTACGGCGAGAACCCGAACCGGCTGCAGCACTACTATCAGTTCCAGGTGCTGATGAAGCCGGCCCCGGCCGACGCCCAGGACCTGTATCTGCAGAGCCTCTATGCCCTCGGCATCGACCCGGCGGTGCACGACATCCGCTTCGTCGAGGACGACTGGGAGAACCCGACGCTCGGTGCCTGGGGCCTCGGCTGGGAGGTCTGGTGCGACGGCATGGAGGTCACCCAGTACACCTATTTCCAGCAGGTCGGCGGCATCGAATGCGACCCGGTCCCGGTCGAGCTGACCTACGGGCTGGAACGGCTGGCGATGTACCTGCTGAACGTGAAGAGCGTCTACGACCTGCCGTTCAACGACCCGCAGACGCCCGGCGCCAAGCGCTATGGCGAGGTGTTCCTGCGGGCCGAGCGGGAATACTCGGCCTACAACTTCGAGCACGCCGACACGGCGATCCTGCTGCAGCACTTCAAGGATGCGGAGCAGGAGTGCAAGGCACTGCTGGAGCGCCGCCTGGCGCTGCCGGCCTATGACCAGGCGCTCAAGGCCGGCCACACCTTCAACCTGCTCGATGCCCGCGGCGTGATCTCCGTGGTCGAGCGCGCCGCCTATATCGGCCGCGTGCGCGACCTCGCCCGGGCCTGCTGCCGACTCTGGCTGGACGCCGCGTGACATGGCCGAATTCCTGCTCGAACTCTTCTCCGAGGAGATCCCGGCCCGCATGCAGGCGCGGGCCGCGGAGGACCTGAAGTCCCTCGTCACCGACGCGGTGAAGGCGGCCGGCCTGGCCTTCGACCGGGCCGAGGCCTTCGTCACGCCGCGGCGCCTGACCCTGGTGGTCGACGGCCTGCCGGCGGTGCGCCCCGACGTGGTCGAGGAGCGCAAGGGCCCGAAGGTCGACGCGCCGCAGCAGGCGATCGACGGCTTCCTCAAGGCGACCGGGCTGACCCTCGACCAGTGCGAGCAGCGCGACACGCCCAAGGGCAAGATCTGGTTCGCCAACCTGACCATCCCGGGCGGTCCGACCGCGGACCTGCTGCCGGAGGTGATCCGCAAGGCGATCCTCGGCCTGCCCTGGCCGAAGTCGATGCGCGCGGCGGAGGAGGTGGTGCGCTGGGTGCGCCCGCTGCACCATGTGCTGGCGCTGTTCGACGGAAAGCTCGTCCCGTTCCGCTACGACCTGCACAAGCCGGATATCGACGGCTCGGGCGAGGGCGCCAAGGAGGCGGTCGATTCGACGGTCGGCCACCGCTTCCTGGCGCCGGGCCGGATCGCGGTCGCCGGCTTCAACGACTACCGGGCCAAGCTGCGCGACGCCTATGTCGTGCTCGACCGCGAGGAGCGGAAGGCGTTGATCCGCGAGCAGGTCGAGGCCCAGGCCAAGGCCGCCGGGCTGGCGCTGCGCGACGATCCGGGCCTGCTGGAGGAGGTGGCCGGGCTGGTCGAATGGCCGGTCGCCCATCTCGGCCGCATCGACGACGCCTTCATGGCGGTGCCGGAGGAGGTGCTGGTCACCTCGATGCGCACCCATCAGCGCTACTTCGCGCTGGAAGGCGCGGACGGCAAGCTGGCGGCGCGCTTCGCCGTGGTCGCCAACACCGAGACGAAGGATGGCGGCGCCACGGTGGTCGACGGCAATGAGCGGGTTCTGCGCGCCCGCCTGTCGGACGCCAAGTTCTTCTGGGACCAGGACCGCAAGACACCGCTGGAAGGCCGGGTGAAGAGCCTCGAGCCGATCATCTTCCATGCCAAGCTGGGCAGCGTGGCGCAGAAGGTCGAGCGCATGGCGGCGCTGGCCGCCTGGCTGGCGCCGAAGCTGGGCGCCGACCCGGCCCGGGCCGACCGCGCCGCCCGGCTGGCCAAGGCCGACCTGACCTCCGAGATGGTCGGCGAGTTCCCGGAGCTGCAGGGGCTGATGGGCCGCTACTACGCCCTGGCCCAGGGCGAGCCTGCGGACGTCGCCGAGGCGATCGCCGACCATTACAAGCCGGTGGGGCCGAGCGACCGCTGCCCGACCGCGCCGGTCTCGATCGCCGTGGGACTGGCTGACAAGCTCGACACCCTGGCCGGCTTCTTCGCCATCGACGAGAAGCCGACCGGCAGCCGCGATCCCTATGCCCTGCGCCGGGCCGCGCTGGGCGTGATCCGGCTGGTGGTCGAGAACCGCGCTGCCCTGCCGCTGCGCGAAGCCTTCGGCGCGGCCTGGGACGCCTATCGCGTCGACGGGTTGCGCGACCGCGCCGTGGTCGTCGAGGAATTGCTGTCCTTCATCGCCGACCGCCTCAAGGTGGCGATGCGTGAGAAGGGCGTGCGGCACGACCTGATCGACGCGGTCTTCGCCGTCGGAGGCGAGGACGACCTGCTGCGCCTGCTCGGCCGGGTCGACGCCCTGGCCGCGTTCCTGGGCAGCGAGGACGGGGCCAATCTCCTCACCGCCTATCGCCGCGCCGGCAACATCGCCCGGATCGAGCGCAAGAAGGATGGGGTCGAGGATTTCGGCAACGTCGACGCCGGCCGCTTCGCCATGGCCGAGGAGCGGGCGCTGTTCGAGCGGCTGGAGGCCGATGCGCAGCCGCTGCGCGCGGCCCTGGCGGCCGGCGACTTCGCCGGGGCGATGACCACGCTGGCCGGCTGGCGGCCCGCGGTGGACGCCTTCTTCGATGCGGTCCTGGTCAACGACCCGGACCCGGCGCAGCGCCGCAATCGCCTGGCGCTGCTGGAGGATCTGGCGCGGTCGATGGACGCCGTCGCCGACTTCTCGAAGGTCGAAGGATAAGGGTTCGCAGCCGCGAACCCGATCTTCGCTGCGGTGCGCCCTCGCTGGGCGCCATCATCGATCTCAGCCCTGCCCTCGCCCTGGCGGCTGGGGGCAAGGCCCCGCCCGGATCGGCACCGTCGGTCCGGGAAAGAACAGATTCGTTCGCTTGGCGGGCTGCGTTGACCGCAATCGGTCCATGAGCGTTGGGACAGTGAAACGTTGTCCATCCGCTATGCTCGCTTATCAAATGTGCGCAGATTTCCGTCTTCGCCCTTATCAGTCGGGAAATCGATCATGTTGCGGCGCAAACCTATAAAACTCTGAGGAATTCCTAGGCTTTTCGGTGCTTGACTTCGTGGCCTCGCTGCGCTGCAAGACACGGAACACGCACGGGGATCGAACCGTTGTTCCCCCTGCGCTGGATCGAGGCGGAGGTACGATGATTCCGACCGCGAGGGCCCTGGAAGGCGGCTGTCTGCCCGTCGCCCGCCCGGATGCCCGGTCCGGGGCCGGCGTACCGCTTTCGCCGTTTCGGGTCTAAGATCCGACTCAATCATCTCCCACGAACGCCAAGGCGGAGAGACGAACGACATGACCAAGTGGGTCTACGGCTTCGGGAACGGCAAGGCCGATGGCCGCGCCGACATGCGCAACCTTCTCGGCGGCAAGGGGGCCAATCTCGCCGAGATGAGCGTCCTGGGGCTGCCCGTGCCGCCCGGCTTCACCATCACCACCGAGGTCTGCTCGTACTATTACGACCACGGCCGCTCCTACCCGGGGGAGCTGGACGGCCAGATCCAGGCAGCGCTGGCCCAGATCGAGGGCATCGTCGGCGCCAAGTTCGGGGACAAGGCGAACCCGCTGCTGGTCTCGGTCCGCTCGGGCGCCCGCGCCTCGATGCCGGGCATGATGGACACGGTGCTCAATCTCGGCCTGAACGACGAGACCGTCGGCGGCCTCGCCGCCCGCACCGGCGATGAGCGCTTCGCCTATGACAGCTATCGCCGCTTCATCCAGATGTATGGCGACGTCGTGCTGGGGGTGGAGCATTACCGCTTCGAGGACGAGCTCGAGGGCATCAAGCGCGAGCGCGGCGTGTCGCTCGACACCGAGCTGACGGCCGCGGATCTGAAGACCCTCGTCGACCGCTACAAGGGCGTGGTCCAGACCGATCTCGGCCAGCCCTTCCCGCAGGACCCGAAGGAGCAGCTGTGGGGCGCCGTCGGCGCCGTGTTCGGCTCCTGGATGAACCAGCGGGCCATCACCTATCGCCGGCTGCACGACATCCCGGCCAGCTGGGGCACGGCGGTGACCGTCCAGGCCATGGTGTTCGGCAATATGGGCGACGACTGCGCCACCGGCGTCGCCTTCACCCGCAACCCGTCGACCGGCGAGAAC
>NZ_JBCNNF010000313.1:0-8140 GCF_039594555.1 Inquilinus sp. | reverse complement strand
CCGCACACATTGCTGCGCAGTCAGTTCGAGACGCTGGAGCCGCCGAGCGAGGGCGAGCGGGTGGTCACGGTCGATATCCGCCACCCGCCGCGCCGCATCATCGACATCGCCGCCCGTAGACTGGGATTGCCGAGGCAGCCTCCCGCCGGACAGCCGCCGATGGGCTGAGAGGCCGGAGCCGCCCCCTCACCCGAAATCGCTGCGCGATTTCGACCTCTCCCCAAGGAGAGGTGAAGCAGCCACGGCCTTCATTTCCCTCTCCCTTGGGGAGAGGGAGGGGCCCGTCGCGTTGGCGACGGGAGGGTGAGGGGGCTACCCCGCCGCCATGGACACCACCGCCGGCGCCAGCCGCTGCCGCAGCCCCTCCTCCAGATGGTCGATCGCGCGGTCCAGCCGGCCGAGATGCGGCGCCCGCACCACGCTGATGGCGAAGTCGAAGCGGAAGCCGGGCAGGTCGATGCGGCGCAGCTCGTCGCGCGCGGTGAAGGGCGCGCTGCGCCGCGACGGCAGCACGCCGAGGCCAAAGCCGGAGCGGATCAGCGATTGCTGGATCGCCAGATCGTGCACCTCGGCCGAGATCCTCAACTCCAGCCCTTCGCGCGCGAATAGCGCCTCCAGCGCCGACCGCACGTCGCAGGATTCGCGCGGGCTGACCACCCAGTCGCAGGCGGCCAGGTCGGCCAGGGATGGCCGGCGCGGCAGGGCCAGGCCGCGGCCGCCGACCACCACCAGCTTCTCCTGCCCCACCACCCGGCCGGGATAGGGCGCGGCGCTCTCCTGCAGCAGCACCACCGCGGCGTCCAGCCGGCCGCGGTCGAGATCGGTCAGCAGGGTGTGGGCCAGCCCGCCGGTCAGGCGCAGCGACAGGCGCGGATAGCGCTGGCGCAGGTCGCGTAGCAGCGACGTGAAATCCGCCTCGGCGAAGGCGTGCAGCACGCCGACGCCCAGGCGCAGCGACCCCTCCGGCTCGGCCGCGTCGCCGGCGCCGTCCTTGAGATCCTGCACCGCCGCCAGGATGGCGCGGCAGCGCTCCAGCGCCGCCAGGCCGGCCGGGGTCAGCCGCGGCGGCTTCACCCGCCGGTCCAGGAGCGTGGTGCCGAGATGCTGCTCCAGCCGTTGGATCTGCCGGGTCACCGCCGGCTGGGTCAGCGGCAGCCGCTCCGCCACCCGCTGGATCGACCCGGTCTCCGCCAGCAGCACGAAGGCGCGCATCTCGTCCAACATCATGCCGATCCGTCATGAAGTTTCTGAAAACAATGAATTTGAAGACTAGCGGACGGAGGGCGATGTCTCCAGCGCAACTTTTTCTGGAGGCGTCCGATGAAGGCGTTCGTGATCGAAGAGGGCGAGGGCATCGACCGGCTCCGCCCGGTGGACCTGCCGGTGCCGGAGCCACGGCGGGGCGAGGTGGTGCTGCGGATGCGCGCCGCCTCGCTGAACTACCGCGACCTGGAGATCGTGCGCGGCACCTACCATGCCGGCTTCACGCTGCCGATGGTGCCGCTGTCCGACGGCGTCGGCGAGGTGGCAGCGGTGGGCGAGGGGGTGACCCGATTCAAGCCGGGCGACCGGGTGGCCACCGCCTTCTGGCAGGGCTGGATCGCCGGCGATTTCGAGGGGATCGAGCGGGCGGTGCCGCTGGGTGGGCCCGGCCCCGGCGTGCTGGCGGAGTATGTCCGCCTCGATGCCGAAGGCGTGGTCGCGGTGCCGGAGCACCTGACCGACGCCGAGGCGGCGACGCTGCCCTGCGCCGCGCTGACCGCCTGGACCTCGCTGGTCGCCGAAGGTGGGGTCAAGCCCGGCGACACGGTCCTGGTGCAGGGCACCGGCGGCGTCGCCATCTTCGCCCTGCAATTCGCCGTCGCCGCCGGCGCCCGGGCGATCGTCACCTCCTCCAGCGACGAGAAGCTGGAGCGGGCGCAGGCTCTCGGCGCCGCCGGCACGGTGAACTACCGGACGACGCCCGAATGGGACGCGGCTGTGCGCGACCTGACCGGCGGCCGCGGCGTCGACCATGTCATCGAGGTCGGCGGGCCCGGCACCTTCGCCCGCTCGCTGGCCGCGATCCGCACCGGCGGGCAGATCAACGTCATCGGCTATCTCGGCGGCAAGTCGACGGAGATCAACCCGATGCAGATCCTGTTCCGCCGCGCCCGCGTCCGCGGCATCCCGGTCGGCTCCCGCGACAGCTTCGAGGCGATGAACCGCGCCATCGCCGCGACTAGGCTGCGGCCGGTGATCGATCGCAGCTTTCCCTGGACCGACGCGCGCGAGGCGCTGCGACACCTCGAATCAGGCCAGCATTTCGGCAAGGTGGTGCTGGCCTTCTGAGCCGTCAGGCGCAGCCGGACGGGAAATGTCACAATTCAAGGGGTTGGCAGGCCGGGCTGGATCACTACCCTAAGGGGAAACCACATCACCCTTGGGAGAGACAGCCCGCCGATGACGCGGACCTGCCACCCCTTTCTGCTGCGTTTCGCCGCCGTTGCCGCACTGCTGTCGGCGACGACGGCGGCGCATGCCCGGCCCGACGAGGATGGCGGCGCCGCGCCGCGGACGGGCTTCATCCCGCCGGCCACGGTCACCTTCGACATTCCGGCCGATCCCGGCTTCGCCCGCTGGGGCCGGCCGCACCGGGCCTGGACCGCGACGCCGGCAAGCGCCTATGCCGCGCCCGATGCTGGCCCCGGGGCGGTCACCGGCCAGCGCGACATCACCGGCGCCGGCTCCGTCGCCGCGGCGGTGCAGTCCCAGACCCCGGGCTTCGTCGCCAGGACCGGGGTCACCTTCGACATCCCGGCCGATCCCTATCCCGGCTTCGCCCAGCGCTGGGACCGGACGGAGATGGCGCGGCGCGCCGCCACCGGCAAGGCACAGGCCAGCCTGGGCCTGACCGAGCTGCCCTGGTTCGTGCCGTTCTGGCAATCGGCCAGGATCGAGGCCAGCTTCGACCCCCAGGGCGGCGAGGGCACCGGGCAGCTGGCGGCGGTGCTGTCGCGCGCCTGGTCCTTCATCGGCCTGACCGGGTCGTCGGAAGACCGCTACAGCGTGACCCGTGGCGGCCTGCTGGGGCCGGAGGCGCCGGTGACCAGCTGGGAGATCGGCCGCACCACCCGGCTGGAACTGCCCTGGCACACCACTGCGCTGCTGCTGGGCAGCGAAATCACCAGCGCCGACCGGCGTTTCACCGGCAGCATCGGCGCCGAGCAGACGCTGTTCGGCCGGCTCAAGGCCAGCGCCTCGCTGGTCGATCTCGGCAGCGACCAGCCGGGCGTCACCTTCACCGCCGGCTTCACCTTCAACTGGTAGCGGCGGCGGACCCCGCCGGGTGCCCGGGCCGTTGACCGGGGGAGACAAACCACCCGGAGGCGCCCCTCATGACGACCGACCCGGACCGGACGACCCGGCACCGCACCATCGCGGTCGACGGCATCCGCATCTTCACTCGCGAGGCCGGGCCGCCGGCCGCGCCGGTCCTCCTGCTGCCGCACGGCTATCCCAGCTCCTCCTTCCAGTACCGGCACCTGATGCCGGCGCTGGCCGATCGCTGGCGCACCGTGGCGCCGGATTTTCCCGGCTTCGGCTACAGCGACACACCGGAGGACTTCGCCTATGATTTCGACGGCTATGCCGGCCTCCTCGAACGCTTCACCGCAGCGCTGGGCCTGGACCGCTACGCCCTGTACCTGCACGATTACGGCTCGCAGATCGGGCTGCGCCTGGCTATGCGCGCGCCGCAGCGGATCGCCGCGCTGATCATCCAGAATGGCGACATCTACGAGGACCAGCTGGGGCCGAAATACGAGCCGCTGCGTGCCTATTGGGAGAACCCGACGCCGGAGCGGCGGGAGGCGCTGGTCGCGGCGGTCAGCGAGGAAGGATTCCGGCACGAATTCGTCGGCGAGGTGGCGGACCGCCTGGTCGAGCGGATCAGCCCGGATCTCTGGCGCCTGTCCTGGCCGCTGCAGCAGTCGCCGCGGCGGCGCGAGATCATGGTCCGGCTGATGGAGGGGCTGCGCGAGAACCTCGCTTGGTTCCCGCGCTACCAGGCCTATCTGCGCAAACACCAGCCGCCGACGCTGATCGCCTGGGGGCCGCAGGACGGCTACATGCCGGAAGGGGCGGCCCGCGCCTATCTGCGCGACCTGCCGCAGGCCGAGCTGCATCTGCTGGATGGCGGCCACTGGGCGCTGGAGACGAATCTCGAGGAGATCGTCACGCTGATCCGCGATTTCCTCGGCCGGGTGCACGCACCGGTCTCGGGCTAGCGCCGTGCCGAAGTGGCTGGTCCAACCGACCGGACAGGATCATCTTGCGCCGTGCGGGCAACTCTGAGAGAGTGGTCTAGACCACTCACGCCAGCGATCGAGACGCATGGGAACCGAGACCGCATCACGCCGCTTCAAGGGCATCGACGCCTGGGAGGATGCGGAGATCCTCGACGCGCTGCTCGAATCCCAGCTCGCCGCCGTCGCCGCGGTGCGGCCGGCGCTGCCGGCCTTGGGCGCCGCTTCCGCCGATGCCGCACCCCGGCTGCACCGCGGCGGACGCCTGGTCTACGCCGGCGCCGGCACTTCCGGCCGGGTCGCGGCCCAGGACGGGTCGGAGCTGTTCCCGACCTTCGGCCACCCGCAGGACAAGCTGGCCTATCTGATTGCCGGCGGCGCCACGGCGCTGAGCCGACCGGTGGAGAACGCCGAGGACGACGCCCAGGCCGGCCGCGACGAGGCCGCGGCGCTGCGCCTGGGCCCCGACGACGTGGTCATCGGCGTCGCCGCCAGCGGCGGCACCCCCTACACCCGCGCGGTGCTGCAGGAGGCCGGCCGCGCCGGCGCCCTGACCATCGCCATCGCCTCCAACCCCGGCGCCCCGATCTTCGGCGACGCCGCCCATGCCGTGCTGCTGGCGACGGGAGAGGAACCGGTCGCCGGCTCCACCCGCCTCAAGGCCGGCACGGCGCAGAAGGTGGCGCTGAACCTGTTCTCGACGCTGGTGATGACCCGGCTCGGCCATGTCTATGACGGGCTGATGGTCGACATGCAGCCGACCAACGCCAAGCTGAACGACCGCTCGGTGCGCATGCTGCGCGCGATCGTGCCGGTGGACGAGGCGACGGCCCGGTCGGCGCTGGAGGCGGCGGGCCAGAACGTCAAGCTGGCCGCGCTGGTGGCGCTGGGCGACAGCGCCGAGGACGGGCGGCGGCACCTGGACGCGGTCGATGGCGATCTGCGCCGGGCGCTGGCGGCGAAGCAAGGTTCCTAGAGACAGCGGGCGGGTTGCCGCCCGCGAGCAACGGCGAAACGCCGAACAGAGGAGGCAGTTGCACATGTCCCATTCGTTCCTACGGGGCGCGTTCCTGGCCGGGGCGGCGCTCGTCGCCCTCTCCACCACCGCCATGGCGGCCGACGCCACGCTGACCATCGAGAGCTGGCGCAACGACGATCTGAAGATCTGGCAGGACACCATCATCCCGGCCTTCGAGAAGAGCCATCCGGGCATCAAGGTGGTGTTCTCGCCGTCGACCCCGACCGAGTACAACGCCGCGCTGAACGCCAAGCTCGAGGGCGGCACCGCGGGCGACCTGATCAGCTGCCGGCCGTTCGACGCCTCGCTGGCGCTGTTCCAGAAGGGCTACCTGGCCCCGGTCAACGACCTGAAAGGCATGGACACCTTCTCCGACGTGGCCAAGAGCGCCTGGATCACCGATGACGGCAAGACGCTGTTCTGCGTGCCGATGGCGTCGGTCATCCACGGCTTCCTCTACAACAAGTCGGTGTTCGAGTCGGAGGGCCTGACCCCGCCGAAGACCGAGGCCGAGTTCTTCGCCCTGCTCGACAAGATCAAGGCCAAGGGCGAGGTGGCGCCGCTCGACATCGGCACCAAGGACCAGTGGGAGGCCGCGACCATGGGCTTCCAGAACATCGGTCCGAACCTGTGGAAGGGCGAGGAAGGCCGCAAGGCGCTGATCGCCGGTAAGGAGAAGTTCACCGACAAGCCCTATGTCCAGGCCTTCGAGGAGCTGGCGAAGTGGAAGCCTTACCTGCCGGACGGCTATGAGGCCCAGGCGTATCCGGACAGCCAGAACCTGTTCACGCTGGGCCGCGCCGCGATCTACCCGGCCGGGTCCTGGGACATCGCCGCCTTCAACGCCCAGGCCGACTTCAAGATGGGCGCCTTCCCGCCGCCGGTCGAGAAGGCGGGTGACAAGTGCTACATCAGCGACCACACCGACATCGCGCTCGGCATGAACACCAAGACCAAGAATCCGGAGGCCGCCAAGGCGTTCCTGGAATGGGTGGCGACGCCGGAATTCGCGGACATCTACTCGAACGCGCTGCCGGGCTTCTACTCGCTGTCGAACCACCCGGTCACGGTCAAGGACCCGGTGGCGGCGGAGTTCCTGAGCTGGCGCAAGACCTGCGAATCCTCGATCCGCAACTCGTACCAGATCCTGTCGCGCGGCACGCCGAACCTGGAGAACGAGCTGTGGAACGTCTCCGCCCAGGTGCTGAACGGCACCATGACGGCGCAGCAGGCGGCGGACAGCATCCAGAAGGGCCTCGACTCCTGGTACAAGCCAGCCGCCAAGTAACCTGATCCCCGGCGCGAGGCGCGCGGCCCGGTCGATCCCGGACCGCGCGTCTCCGTGCCTGTCTTGATAGGCTGTTCCCATGGCCAGCACCCAAGCCGTCGTCATCCCCCGCTCGCAGATCGCGGGCCGCAAGGGGCGCTTCCCCTGGCACGTCGTCGTCTTCCTGGCGCCGGCCACGCTGATCTACACCGTCTTCATGGTGTACCCGCTGCTCGACAGCCTGCGGCTCAGCCTGTTCACGCGGGACGAGGCGGGGGGCGAGCATTTCGCCGGCCTGGCCAATTACGCGGCGCTGTTCTTCGACCCGCAATGGGCCGACCGCTTCTGGAACGCGCTGGGCAACAATGTCCTGTTCTTCGCTGTGCACATGCTGGTGCAGAACCCGATCGCGATCGGGCTGGCGGCGCTGCTGTCCCTGCCCAATCTGCGCTTCACCAACACCTACCGCACCCTGATGTTCACCCCGACGCTGCTGTCGGTGGTGATCATCGGCTTCATCTGGAAGCTGATCCTGTCGCCGACCTGGGGCGTCGCCAAGTCGATGTTGGGCACCGTGGGCCTCGGCTCGCTGTTCGCGCCCTGGCTGGGGCAGGAGGGGTCGGCCCTGTTCACCCTGGCCCTGGTCTCGGTGTGGCAGTGGGTCGGCATGCCGCTGCTGCTGACCTATGCCGCGCTGCTGAACATCCCCGAGAGCCTGACCGAGGCGGCGCGGGTGGACGGCGCCAGCCAGATGAAGATCTTCTGGCGCATCAAGCTGCCGCTGATCTGGCCGACCATCGGCATGGTCACGATCCTGACCTTCGTCGGCAACTTCAACGCCTTCGACCTGATCTACGTCTCCCAGGGGGCGCTGGCCGGGCCGAACTTCGCGACCGACATCCTCGGCACCTTCTTCTACCGCACCTTCTTCGGCTTCCAGCTGCAGCTGGGCGACCCGACCATGGGTGCGGCGGTGGCGACCATCATGTTCCTGATCATCCTGGCCGGCGTCATGACCTATTTCTACCTGGTCCAGCGCCGCCTGCAGCGCTACGAGCTCTGACCCATGGCCGCCAACCGCAAGTCCCCCGTCTCCGCCGCGGCCGTGCACGCGATCCTGCTGGTCTACACGCTGATCGCGCTGTTCCCGATCGTGCTGGTGCTGTTCAACGCCTTCAAGTCGCGCAAGGCGATCTTCAGCCAGCCGCTGGCGCCGCCGATGTCGGACACCTTCAGCCTGATCGGCTTCGACACGGTGCTGACCCGGTCGGATTTCGGCCTCTACTTCGGCAACAGTCTGACCGTGACGCTGGTGACGCTGTTCCTGGTGGTGTTCCTCGGCGCCATGGCGGCCTGGGCGCTGTCGGAATACAGCTTCAAGGGCAACGCCGTGCTGGCGCTGTACCTGGCGATCGGCATCATGATCCCGATCCGCCTCGGCACCGTCTCGATCCTGCGCCTGGTGGTCTCGCTCGACCTGATCAACACCCTGGCGGCGCTGCCCCGACGTGATGGCGTCGTACATCGTCACGCTGCGCGCCGACAAGACCGCGTACCCGGTGCTGCTGT
>NZ_JBCNNF010000312.1:0-8140 GCF_039594555.1 Inquilinus sp. | reverse complement strand
CTCGCAGCCATTGGAGCCGCAGCCCTCGACCACCACCGTGGCGCCGGAGTTGCGCACCGCGAACCGCTCGCCCGCCTGCCCGGCGGCGAACAGCTTGCCGGAGGTGGCGCCGTACAGCACCGTGTTGCCGATGATCGTGTTCTCGTTGGTCTTCAGCGCCGACGCCGCGAAGGGCCGGACCACGATGGTGCCGCCGGACAGGCCCTTGCCGACATAGTCGTTGGCGTCGCCGAACACCTCGAGCTTCAGCCCCTGCACCGCCCAGGCGCCGAGCGACTGGCCGGCATTGCCGCGCAGCCGCACGGTGACATGGCCCGGCTGCAGCCCGGTCATGCCGAACTTGCGGGTGATCATCGACGACATCCGCGTGCCCACCGCGCGGTGGGTGTTGCGGATCGAGTAGGTCAGCTGCGTCTTCTCGCCGAGCTCGAACAGCGGCCGGGCGTCGGCGATCATCTGCGCGTCCAGCGTGTCCGGCACCGGGTTGCGGCCCTCGAGCGTGCAGTACATCGCATGCTCGCCGGGGTCGGCCTTAGCCAGCAGCGGGTTGAGGTCGAGGTCGTCGAGATGGGCGGCGCCACGGCTGACTTGGCGCAGCAGCTCCGTCCGGCCGACGATCTCGTTGATCGAGCGGTAGCCGAGCTGGGCCAGGATCTCGCGCACCTCCTCGGCGATGAAGCTGAAGAGGTTCACCACCTTCTCGGGCGAACCGGAGAACTTCGCCCGCAGCTCCGGATCCTGGGTACAGACGCCGACCGGGCAGGTGTTGGAGTGGCACTGCCGGACCATGATGCAGCCCATGGCGACCAGGCTAGCGGTGCCGATGCCGTATTCCTCGGCCCCGAGGATGGCGGCGATCACCACATCGCGCCCGGTCTTGATGCCGCCATCGGTGCGCAGCCGGATGCGGTGGCGCAGCCGGTTCAACGTCAGCACCTGGTGCACCTCGGACAGGCCCATCTCCCACGGCACACCCGCGAATTTCAGCGAGGTCTGGGGCGAGGCGCCGGTGCCGCCGACATGGCCGGAGATCAAGATGATGTCGGCGTTTGCCTTGGCGACGCCGGCGGCGATGGTGCCGATGCCGGTGCGGCTGACCAGCTTGACCGTGACCTTGGCGTCCGGGTTGATCTGCTTCAGGTCGTAGATGAGCTGGGCCAGATCCTCGATCGAGTAGATGTCATGGTGCGGCGGCGGGCTGATCAGCATCACGCCGGGGGTGGCGTGGCGGAGCTTGGCGATCTCCACCGTCACCTTGAAGCCGGGCAGCTGGCCGCCCTCGCCGGGCTTGGCGCCCTGGGCGACCTTGATCTCCAGCTCGCGCGCCTGGTTCAGGTATTCGGCGGTGACACCGAAGCGGCCCGACGCGACCTGCTTGATCGCGGAGTTCCAGTTGTCGCCGTTCTTGTCCGGGCGGAACCGGGCCGGGTCCTCGCCGCCCTCGCCGCTGTCGGACCGGGCGCCGATCCGGTTCATGGCGACGTTCAGCGTGCCATGCGCCTCCGGGCTTAGCGCGCCCAGCGACATGCCGGGGGTGATGAAGCGCTTGCGGATCTCGGTGATGCTCTCGACCTCGTCGATCGAAATCGACTCCCGCACCGGCACGAAATCCAGCAGGTCGCGCAGCGCCACCGGCGCCTGGTGCCGGATCATGTCGGAATATTTGCGGTACAGCGAGTAGCTGTCGGTCGCCACCGCCTGCTGCAGCATGTGGATCATCCGCCCTTCCCAGGCGTGACGCTCCTGCCCCTGGCGGTAGCGGTAGAAGCCGCCGACCGGCAGGGTGACGACGTTGCTGTTCCACGCCGCCTCATGCATCTCGATCGCCTTCATCTGAAGGCCGGCCATGCCGAGGCCGGAGATGCGGCTGGGCATGCCCGGGAAATACTCGGCGACGAGCGAGCGCGACAGGCCGACGGCCTCGAAGTTGCAGCCGCCGCGATAGGACGAGATCACCGAGATGCCCATCTTGGACATGATCTTCAGCAGCCCGTCGTCGACCGCCTGGCGGTAGCGCTTCATGCAGGCGTCCAGCGACAGGTCGCCGAACAGGCCGCGGCGCTGCCGGTCGGCGATCGCCTCCTGCGCCAGATAGGCGTTCACCGTGGTGGCGCCGACGCCGATCAGCACCGCGAAATGGTGCACGTCGACGCATTCCATCGACCGCACATTCAGCGAGGTGAAGGTGCGCAGCGACTGGCGGATCAGATGGGTGTGGACCGCGCCGGTGGCCAGGATCATCTGGATCGCCACCCGGTCCAGCCCGACATGCTGGTCGGTCAGCACGATGTGGGTGGCGCCGCCGCGCACCGCGTCCTCGGCCTCGCGGCAAACCCGGCGCAGCGCGTCGCGCAGCGCCTGCTCGCCGCCCGCGCGGTCGAAGGTGCAGTCGATCTCCGCCGCCGTGCTGCCCATATAGGCGCGCATCGCCTCATATTCGGCGTTGGTCAGCACCGGGCTGTCGAGCTGCAGCAGGTCGCACTGGCTGGCATCCTCGTCGAGGATGTTGCCCAGGTTGCCGAGGCGGGTGCGCAGGCTCATCACCCGCCGCTCGCGCAGGCTGTCGATCGGCGGGTTGGTAACCTGGCTGAAATTCTGCCGGAAGAAGTGGTGCAGCGGCCGGTTCAGGTCGGACAGGATGGCGATCGGCGTGTCGTCGCCCATCGACCCCACCGCCTCCTTCGCGTCCTCCACCATCGGGTGCAGGATCAGCTCCAGGTCTTCCATGGTGATGTTCATGGCGACCTGGCGGCGGCGCAGCTCCTCCCGCGGCATGGCTCCGCCGGTGTCCTCGCCGCCGGCGCGGATCAGCCCGTCGATCACCTTGATGCGCTTGGTCCACTCCTCATAGGGCTGCTTGCCGGCCAGGACCTGCTTGATCTCGCGGTCGTGGTAAAGGCGGCCTTCCTGCAGGTCGACCGCCAGCATCTGGCCGGGGCCGAGGCGCCCCTTCTCGATGATGCGGCTGTCCTCCAGCCGGACCATCCCGGCCTCCGACCCCGCGATCAGCAGCCCGTCCTCGGTGATGGTGTAGCGCATCGGCCGCAGGCCGTTGCGGTCCATGCCGCCCATCACCCAGCGGCCGTCATACATCGCCAGCGCGGCCGGGCCGTCCCAGGCCTCCATCACCGCGTTGCAGTAGCTGACGAAGGCGCGGTGCGTCTGGGTGATGTCGGCATCGGCCGGCGTCGCCTCCGGCACCAGCATGGCCTTGACCATCGGCGCGTTGCGGCCGGCGCGGACCATCACCTCGAACACGGCGTCGAGCGCGGCGGAATCCGAGCTGCCGCCCTGGATCACCGGCTTGATGTCCTCGATCGCGTCGCCGAACACCGGGCTGGCCATGCGCGTCTCATGCGCGCGCATCCAGTTGCTGTTGCCCTTCAGCGTGTTGATCTCGCCATTGTGCGCCAGCATGCGGAAGGGCTGGGCCAGGCGCCAGGTCGGGAAGGTGTTGGTAGAATAGCGCTGGTGGTAGATCGCGAAGTTGGAGACGAAGCGCTCGTCCAGCAGGTCCGGGTAGAAGGCGGTCAGCTGCGCCGCCAGGAACATGCCCTTGTAGATGATCGACCGGCAGGACAGCGAGCACAGGTAGAAATCGGCGATGCCCGCCGCCTGCGCCGCCTTCTCGATCCGCCGGCGGATGACGTAGAGGTCGCGCTCGAACTGATCCTCCGGCACCCCTTTGGGGTTGGCGATCATGATCTGCTCGATCTCCGGCCGGGCGGCGTTGGCCTTGTCGCCGATGATGGCGACGTCGATCGGCACCTGGCGCCAGCCATAGATGTAGTAGCCGAAGCTGAGGATCTCGCCCTCGACCAGGCAGCGGCACTTCTCCTGCGCCTCCAGGTCGGTGCGCGGTAGGAAGGCTTGGCCGACCGCGATCACGCCCGGCAGCGGCCGGTGGCCGACGCGCTCGACATGCTCGTGGAAGAATTGCTGCGGGATCTGGACATGGATGCCCGCGCCGTCGCCGGTCTTGCCGTCGGCGTCGACCGCGCCGCGGTGCCACACCGCCTTCAGTGCGTCGATGCCGGCCTGCACCACCTCGCGCCGCGGCTTGCCGTCCAGCGTGGCGACGAAGCCGACGCCGCAGGCGTCATGCTCCTCCGCCGGGTCGTAGGCATGGGCCTCGACCAGCCGGGCGACATTGGCGTCGTACTCGCGGACAAAGCGCTCGCCGGGGGACTGCTTGAACTGGCTCATGGCTGGCTCCTTCCGGCGCGCTTATTCCGCCGCGACCGCCGGAACGGCGGCGGCTTTGGCGGCGAGATGGCTGTGGATGGCGGCGGCGGCGTCGCGGCCGTCGCGGACGGCCCAGACGACGAGGCTGGCGCCGCGGACGATGTCGCCGGCGGCGAAGATGCCGTCGACCGCGGTCATCATGGTCTTGTGGTCGACCCGGACGGTGCCCCACTTCGTCACCGGCAGGCCCGGTGCGTCGAACAGGGTCGGCAGGTCCTCGGGGTCGAAGCCCAGCGCCTTGACCACCAGGTCGGCCTCGATGGTGTGGGCCGAGCCCTCGATCACCATCGGGCTCTGCCGGCCGGTGGCGTCGGCGACGCCGAGATGGATCGAATGGGCGCGCACGCCGGTGACGGTCTCGTCGCCCAGGAAGGCCTCGGGCGCCGCCTGCCAGACGAACTCCACGCCCTCCTCCTCGGCATTGTGCACCTCGCGCTGGCTGCCCGGCATGTTGGCGCGGTTGCGGCGGTACAGGCACTTCACCGAGACGGCGCCCTGGCGCACCGCGGTGCGGACGCAGTCCATCGCCGTGTCGCCGCCGCCGATCACCACCACCCGCTTGCCGGCTGCGTTCAGCGTGCCGTCCGTGAAATCGGGCACATCGTCGCCGAGGCCGGTGCGGTTCGAGGCGGTGAGGTAGTCGAGCGCGGCGACGATGCCCTTGAGGCCGGAGCCCGGGGCCTGCAGGTCGCGCGCCTTGTACACGCCGGTGGCGATCAGCACGGCGTCATGGCGGGATCGCAGCTCCTGCAGCGTGGCGTCGCGGCCGACCTCGAAGTTCAGGTGCAGGGTGATGCCGGCATCGGCCAGCCACTGGGCGCGGCGGGCCACCACCTCTTTCTCCAGCTTGAAGCTGGGGATGCCGTAGATCAGCAGCCCGCCGACCCGGTCGTAGCGGTCATAGAGATGGACCTGGTAGCCCAGGCGGCGCAGCTGCTCGGCCGCGGCGATGCCCGCCGGGCCGGCGCCGATGATGCCGACGGATTCGGCACGCTCGTGCAGCGGCACTGGCGGCTTGACCCAGCCCTCGGCCCAGGCGGTGTCGGTGATGTACTTCTCGATCGAGCCGATGGTGACCGCGCCGTGGCCGGACTGCTCGATCACGCAGTTGCCCTCGCACAGCCGGTCCTGCGGGCAGATGCGGCCGCAAATCTCCGGCATCGAGTTGGTAGCGGAGGACAGCTCATACGCCTCCTCCAGCCGGCCCTCGGCGGTCAGCTTCAGCCAGTCCGGGATGTTGTTGTGCAGCGGGCAGTGCACTTGGCAGAACGGCACGCCGCATTGCGAGCAGCGCGAGGACTGCTCCTCCGCCTTCTGCCGGACATAGGGCCCGTAGACCTCGAGCCAGTCGTGCCGGCGAGTCTCGGCAGCGCGTTTCGCCGGCATCTCGCCGGCGGTCTTCACGAACTGCAGCATCTTCGTCGTCGCCATGGGGCGGCTCCTGGTCCCGCGGAGTCGAATACGCCCCGCACCGGCGGGGCCCACGACATTTACGGATTTCGTGCAGCCATGGCGAGCCATTTTTCGCGATTAGGTCATATTTGTTGACTAATTTCGCGTTGTTAAGAGCGGTTCGCAGCTGGAGCGGTATTTCGGAACGATTGTTTCAAGGAAAATAGGTCCAATTCGGAACTATCGGAGAATCATATCCCGGAACTGCCCAGAACGAAGAGACTTTCGCTCTCCTTTGTCGCGAGGAGCCATTGAACAGGGCCTTGACCTCAAGCCGGCTTGAACCTTTAGCAAGATGGCTCCCACTCACCGGAGCCAACCATGCCCGCCTCCGACAGCAAGCCCTTCGTCTCGATCAGCGTGATCACACCCAAGCCTGGCCGGTTCGACGAGTTCATGGAACTGCAGCTGGCCCAGCACCATCGGGTGCGCGGCCAAGTCCAGGGGCTGCGCGGCGGCCGGCTGTTCCGCGCGCTCGACGGCCGGAGCGCGGTGCTGGTCACCGCCTTCGACAGCGCCGAGGACGCGCAGCGCTTCCGCCAGGACCCGCGCTTTACCGAGCATATCGCGCGCATCCAGCCGCTGCTCGAAAGCGCCGTGCCGGGCGGCTACGAGACCGCCTATGAGGTCGGGGAGATCTGACTCGTCCTCTCCAATCGTCATTGCGAGCGCAGCGAAGCAATCCAGGGGCCGACGCGCGCCAACCCCTGGATTGCTTCACCGGCTTCGCCTCCTCGCAGTGACGGGGCAGGAACCCGCCCGCGGCATACGAGAAGGTAAGTGGACACCGCTCCCGGCCGGGCCTAACCGCTCGGGCCGGTTCCCCTTGCCGGCCGCCTGCCCTCATGTCGATCGCGATCAGCGCCCCGCTCCGCCGTTCCGAGAGCGACACCCGCGACATCCTGCTGCTGCTCGCAGCGCATGTCGTGCTGTGGACGGCGTTCTGCCTGCTCTATCTCGGGCCGTCGGACCTGCAGAACGACATGACCGAGGCCTTCTCCTGGGCACAGGAGATGCCGCTGGGCACGTACAAGCACCCGCCCTTCTACGCCTGGGTGGTGCATGGCTGGTTCAGCCTGTTCCCGACCCGCGACTGGGCCTTCTACCTGCTGTCCTCGACCAATGCCGCGATCGGGCTGGCCGCGGTCTGGGCCATCGCCGGCCGGTACCTGTCCGGCCCGGCCCGGCTGGCGGCGGTGCTGCTGCTGGAGGCCCTGCCCTTCTTCACGGTCCAGTCGTTCAACTTCAACGCCAATTCGGTGCTGCTGTCGCTGTGGCCGCTGGTGATGCTGCTGTTCCTGCGCAGCGTCGACCGGCGCGACCTGGCCGGGGCCGTGGCGAACGCCGTGGCGTTGGGGCTGGCCGCCGCGGCGGCGATGCTGTCGAAATACTACAGCGGCATCATCCTGCTCTGCTGCCTGGCGGCGGCGCTGGCCCATCCCGACCGCCGCCGCTACTTCGGCAGCGCCGCCCCTTATGTCGCGATCGCCGTCCTCGCCGCGGCGGTGGCGCCGCATGTGCTGTGGCACATGCATGCGGCCATCGGCCCGCTGCAATACATGGCCAGCAAAAGCCATTCCGACACGCTGAGGATCTTCGGCAAGGCCGGGCTGTTCGTCGTCGGATGCATCGCCCTGCACGCGTTGCTGGCAGCCACCCTGGCCTGGCTGTGGCGGCGCGGCCGGGCGGCGGCACCGGAAGACCGTCCCGCCGAGCCATCCGTGGGCGATCGCCGGTCACTGGCGATCTTCGCCCTGGGTCCCTTCCTGCTGACCGTCGCGATCGCCCTGGCCTTCAAGGTGAAGATCGTCACCCAGTTCGCCATCCCGATCTTCGGCCTGTCGCCGCTGGCCGCGATCATCTGGCTGCGCCTGGCGATCGACCGGGACGCGCTGCGCCGGCTGGCGCGGCTGGCCGGCGTGGCAGGGCTGCTGCTGCTCGCCGTGGCTCCCTTCGCCGGCGCCTGGACCCTGCGGCACGACATCGAGCATGCGGCCGAGCCGCGCCGGCTGCTGGCCAAGCGGGTGACGACGCTGTGGCACGAACGGGTCGGCACGCCGCTGGCCATCGTCGCCGGCACCGAGAGCTATGCCCTGGGCGCCACCTTCTACAGCCCGGACCACCCGACCGACTTCACCGCCTTCGCCCCGGCCTACGCCCCCTGGATCGATGCCGACCGGCTGCGCCGCGGCGGCCTGGCGGTGATCTGTCTGAAAGATGACGAGTGGTGCCTGGGCGAGGCGGCGAAGTACCAGGGGCTGGACAGCTGGCGCACCGAGATCGGCCTCGCCAAGCGGGTCCGCGGCGTGACCGGCCGGCCCTTCGACTTCGTCGTCCTCTTCATCAAGCCGGGGCAGTCCCTGCCGCTGCAACCGATCCGCCTGCGGCCCTTCTGATAGGCCGCTTGGAAATGCGCTGGCGTGAGTCGGCTGGTGGTGGTTTC
>NZ_JBCNNF010000311.1:0-8143 GCF_039594555.1 Inquilinus sp. | reverse complement strand
TGGCGGGGAAGAGGAAGGCGAACTGGCCGACGAACAGCGTCAGGCCGATCGCCAGCATGCGCGGCCACGGCACCTGCGGGCGCGGCAGCAGGGCCGCCGGCAGCGCCGCCAGGATGAAGCGCAGCGCGGCCAGCAGCAGCGGCGGGAAGCTGCCGAGCCCGATGCGGATGACCACAAAGTTGAAGCCCCAGATGGCGGCCACCAGCAGGGCGAGAAGGATATGGCGGGGTTTCATGGGCGCTCCGGTCCGACGCTCCGGTCGTTGCGGGGCATCCTCGGGCCCGGCCGCCAGCTTGGCAAAGCCCGAACGCCGCCCGATCCATGAGCCCGGCCGGGCCCTGCCATGCGCGATGCGGTCAGAATCCCATCCGGGACGCCACGCCGCCGGCGCCGTGAAGGCGGATCCCGATGATCTCCGATCGCAGCAGCACGGTCTCGCCGCCGTCCTGGACCAGGTGGACGAGGTCGCGGGCGGTCCGGACGTCGCGGGCCGAAATCTCGTGCCCGCCGCGGGTGAGCAGCACCAGCGACGCGCCGGCGCCGGCGGCCCGGAGCTTCTGGGCATAGTCCTCGATGATTGCTGCGTCCATGGCCTCCTCCGTGCCGCCCCGCGGGCCGACGATCTCAGCCATGATGTTGGCACCCGCAGCGTGCCTGTCGAGCCCCGGGCCGCCCCGGTCAGAAGTTCAGGTTGCGGATGATCTGCCAGTGCCCGGACGCACCGCGCTGCCACACCGTCAGGTAGAGGCCCGAGGAGGTCGAACTCTTGCCCTGGGCGTCGACCTTGGTGGTGCCGCCATGGCCCCATTCATAGATCAGCCCGTCGCGGATGACCTGGATGCCGTCCTGCTGGATGGTGCCGCCGGTGATCCTGGTGCCCGGGACCATCCGCTCCTTGAGGAAGGCCTCGATCGCCGCCCGGCCGGTGTAGGTCCTGCCGTTGCCGAGGATGAACATGGCGTCGTCGGCGAAGGGCTCTGCCGCCTTGTGGACGTCGCCCGCCTGCAGCGCCGGCACCCAGTCGGCATTGGCCTTTTCGATCTCCGGCTTGGCCGAGGCCAGGTCTTCCTCCGGCGTGGCCGCCACCGCGGCCAGGGATAACGACAATGACATGCCGAGCATGAAGGCGGCGAACGGAAGACGGATCGTCATCGGGGCTCCTCCTTGCAACGTGCCGGCCCGGCTTCGGCGCCGGCTTGTCCCGACACTATAACCTACAAGGAGGTTAGGATATGCAAAAACGCGACGATGCGACGGCCGGTCGACCCAGTCGCCCACTTGTCCCAGATTGTCGGGAGCAGCCGGTTACAGCACCGTCGAGATCCGCCCGACGACACGGGCGGCGATGCGTGCGGCGGCGTCGAGGAACGCCGGAAAATCCATGTGGCTCTCGCTGCCCGCGAGGTCACTGAGCGCCCGGACCACCACGACAGGTACGCCGAAACGCTCGGCCACCGCCGCCACCGCCGCGCCCTCCATCTCGATGGCGACGCCGCCGAAGTCGCGGTGCAACCGCTCGCGCTCCTGCGCGTCGTTGAGGAAGATGTCGCCGGTCAGGACGGTGCCGAAGATCAGCCGCGACCGGTGCGGCTCGCCGCCGGTCGCGGCAGCATCGAATCCACCGATATCAATGCCTTCCAGAGCGTCCTTGATCTTCTCTCTGAGCATCGGCTCCAGGCCGTAGCCAGTTTCCTCCGGGAAGCCGGGCAGCGGCGGCACGCCGGGCTGGTAGGGCTTCAGCCGGCCGCTGACGCGGGCGCCGTAGTCGTGCATCACCAGCCGGTCAGCCACCACGACATCGCCAATGGCGAGGTCCGGGTCGAGGCCGCCGGCGACGCCGGAGAACAGCAGCGAGCTGCAGCCGAACTCCTGCAGCAGCAGGGTCGCGACCATGGCGGCATGGCTCTTGCCGATGCCGGCCTCGACCGCGACCAGGTCGCGGGTGCCGAGGCGGCCGAGGCGGAAGCGGCAGCCGGCGATCTCGCGCTCGGTGCGCACCACCAGGTCGGCATGCGCCGCCAGCTCCTGCGGGATCGCCGCCATCAGCCCGATCGGTCCGTCCGTCCGCATCAAATCCTCCGCTGTCCGTCGCCGCCCCTTATGCGCCGGCCGGGCGACCAGCGCAAAGGGTGCGACGGTCGGGACCGACGGTCAGGACAGGCCGAGCGCCGGCCGGCGCCGCCCGCCGGTCAGCAGGTAGCCGACGATCAGCAGCGCGAACCAGACCGGCGCGACATACAGCGCCACCCGGGTCGACGGCTCGAAGCCGAGGAACACCGCAACCAGCACCAGGAAGGCCACCACCAGCCAATTGGCCGCGGGCGCGCCCGGCATGCGGAAGGCGACCGGCGCTGCCCGGCCCTCGGCGACCGCGCGGCGATAGCCGAGATGGGCGATCATGATGATGCCCCAGGTCCACAGGCTGCCGACCAGCGAGATGCTGGTGACCCAGATGAAGGCCTCCTCCGGCACCACATAGTTCAGCCCGACGCCGATCAGCATCACCGTGGCCGAGGCGGCGATGCCGGCCACCGGCACATGGTTGCGGCTGACCCGGCCGAAGACGCGCGGCGCCTGGCCGGACCGGGCCAGGGTGAACAGCATGCGGCCGTTGCTGAACAGCCCGCTGTTGCAGGACGAGGCGGCGGCGGTGATGACCACGAGGTTGATCACGTCGGCCGCGGCACTCAGCCCCAGCTTGTCGAAGACGAAGACGAAGGGACTGGCATTCGGGTCCAGCTGGGTCCAGGGCAGCAGCGACATGATCACCGCCAGCGCGCCCAGGTAGAAGATCAGGATGCGCCAGATGATGCCGTTGGTGGCGCGCGGCAGCACCTTGGCCGGATCCTCCGCCTCGCCGGCGGTGACGCCGATCAGCTCGACGCCCTGATAGGCGAACATCACCATCTGCAGCGCCAGCACGGCGCCGAGCACGCCGAAGGGCAGGAACCCGCCCTGCGACCACAGGTTGGAGACGCTGGCCCCCTGCCCCAGGTCGCCAATGCCGAAGACAATCACGGCCAGGCCGCCGAGGATCAGGGCGACGATGGTCACCACCTTGATCAGCGCGAACCAGAATTCCAGCTCGCCGAACAGCCGCACCGCCACGATGTTGACCACGGTCAGCACCGCCAGCGTCACCAGCGCCGGGATCCATTGCGGCACGTCGGGCAGCCAGTAATGGACATAGACGCCGACGGCGGTGATCTCGGCCATGCCGATCACCACCCACATGAACCAGTAGGACCAGCCGGTGGCGAAGCCAGCGAAGGGGCCGACGAACTCCTCGGCATAGGTGGCGAAGGACCCGGCCACCGGCTTGTGGAGCAGCAGCTCGCCCAGCGCCCGCATGATGAAGAAGATGGCGATGCCGCCGATAGCATAGCTCAGCAGCAGCCCCGGCCCGGCCTTGGCGATCGCCTTGCCGGAGCCGAGGAACAGGCCGACGCCGATGGCGCCGCCGATCGCGATCATGTGGATGTGGCGGCTCTTCAGCCGGCGGGCGAGATCGCCGCCCTCGGCGCCGGCACCGGACGATTGGCTCATATGGCCCATCGCGCTTCCTCCTGATGTCCTTCTTCGGGCCTGAAGCCCGTCGGCCGGCATCTTAGGAGGGAAACAAAAAAACGCATCCGCGGAGACATATAATTTCGTTTCTTATTATTGACATGGATCAGAACAAAAGATGGAACAGAATTCATAAAACCCAATCTATATTTGTCTGACAAAGATCGTCGTCTCATCTGGAGGCAGCCGAATTCCTTTGCATATTGTCTCGGTTCATTTGCCCGAGCGGAATTTTTGCGGCGCGGAATGAAGAATGGGCCGCGGCACCACCACAAAGGCGGCCTGTCCGATATGCATGCAGCTACGAGTGCCACCGGCCGGCAGGCTACAGGCGTAACGCGAGGGCCGCCGGATGAAATGCTTTTGACGAAAATCCGCTAGAAGATCCCGGCAATGAGATTTCATCGATAGAGAGCGGCTTGATGAACGCGACGACGATGATGGCCGAGCTGCAGGCCGACCCCGAAGCGTTCCTGCGCCACTACGTGGTGTCCATCGCCGGCGGCAACCCGAATCTGGCACAGCCCTTCGAGAAGCAGGCGATGTTCCAGATCCAAACGGGACATTCCCAGAGCTACGCCGGCTTTCAGACCGGGCTTGCCGGCCTGATGTCCAAGACCAAGGACCGGCCGATGATCAGGTTCGTCAAGCTCGGCGCCAACAGCGCCGCGGCGGCAGGCGACGATGTGATCGATGCCTGGTATGTGCCGATGGCCCAGCGGACGACGCGGCTGGTCAACCGACACACGCTGCTGCCCGGCAACGGCGGCCCGGACATCGCCCTCACCTCGCAGCTGTCCGGCTGCACCTTCTCGGTCGGCGCCGCGGGGGCGGATGGCGGGCGCATCGTCGCGCATATCCAGCCGCCGAAGGGCGCCCAGCCGACCGCGGCCGACTACCGGTCGATGCGCGACGCCGCTTCCTTGGGAGAGATGGAGCATTTCTTCGACCGCGAATCCCGCCCCGGGGCGACGTCCTATGGCGATCCGGGAAACCGGGCGACGATCATCGGAGTCCGGCGACAGGGAAGCTGGTCCTTCTATGCCCAGACCTACAGCGTCCTGGAGCGCCGGCTGCACAGAGTCGAACGGTTGAATTCCTGAAGCCGGGGCCGATCATCCCGGCCCGCCCAATTGCCTCAGCCCAGGCCCGAGCCGGTCGATCCGGTCTGTCTCGATTCCCCCGGCGTAGCCGTCGGCGACCAGATCGGCGATCAGCGCCGGATCGTCGATGCCTTCGGAGAAGCCGCCGCCCCACGGCCCGATCAGGAAGACCGGCGAGCCGGCCGCCTGCATCCGGGCCACGAACAGATGCGGCCAGCCCCACAGCCAGGGCGCGACATTCGACGGCACCAGCAGCACCGAGCGCCGACAGGATTCGGGCACATGACCAGTCCAGCCCAGCGCGGCATAGCGGATGAAGCACTCCTTGATCGAGGCACGCGACATCGAGCGGACCGCCGGCAGCCGCTCGCGCAGCACCGCGATCGGCCGGTCGCCGCCATAGGCGGCCAGCAGCTCCAGGCGGTCCGGCGGCAGGGCCGCGAGGGTGTCGGCCAGCAGCGCGCCCTCGGCCGGGTCGTTGCTCTTGACGTTCAGCAGGAAGCGGCGTCCGGGAAAGGAGTCCAGCACTTGGTCCAGCGACGGCATCAGACCCACGCCCGTGCCGCGGAACGGGTAGGTCCGGCCACCATCCGCGGTATAGCCGTAGCCGATGTCCAGCGCCTGCAACTCGCCCAGGCTGTGCTCGCGGGTGACGCCGTGGCCCTGGGTGCGGCAATCCACCGTCCAGTCGTGGAACACGGCGAAGCGGCCGTCCGTGGTCGGGTGAATGTCGAGCTCCACCGCATCGGCGCCGAACCCGAAGGCCGCGCGCATCGAGGCGATGGTATTCTCGAGATAAGGATGCTCCGGCGGAAGCATCCGGGCGGCGGTGCAGGTGTCGCCGGTCAGCCCCTCGCGGCTGTAGCCCTGGGCCAGGCCGCGATGCGCCAGCAGCACCGGCGGCCCGCCCGGCGCGCCATACAGCCACGAGCTGTTGTTGATGAACACGAACGCGGCAAACACGCCCAGGACGACGAGAACAAACACTAAACGCTTGCGTGTCCGGCGGGTCATGGGCTGATCTGTCAAGGTAATGGGGCGGGCACAGGCTGGCCCCGGATCATGGCCGAAACGGCGCGGTGCCGTGACGGTTGGATGTCGAGGCGCAGGCCCATGACCGCATTGGCGGAGATCGTCGAACCGCTGCTGCCGCCGGCCTTCCAGGGCTGGTTCCGGCACAAGGGCTGGACGCCCCACCCGCATCAGCTGGAGATGCTGCAGGCGGCGCGCGACGGCACCCATGCCCTGCTGATCGCCCCGACCGGCGGCGGCAAGACCCTGGCCGGCTTCCTGCCGACCCTGACCGAGCTGGCGGAGCGGCCGCGCGAGGGGCTGCACACCCTCTACATCTCGCCGCTGAAGGCGCTGGCGGTCGACATCCACCGCAACCTGGAGCAGCCGATCGCCGAGATGCGGCTGCCGATCCGGGCCGAAACCCGCACCGGCGACACGCCGCAGGCCAAGCGCGAGCGCCAGCGCCGCCATGCGCCGCAGATCCTGATGACGACGCCGGAAAGCCTGGCGCTGCTGCTGTCCTATGGCGACGCCGACCGCATCTTCGGCAGCCTGCGCTGCGTCATCGTCGACGAGCTGCACGCCCTGGCCGGCACCAAGCGAGGCGACCTGCTGGCGCTTGGCCTCGCCCGCCTGGCCACCCTGGCGCCGGAGGCCCGGCGGGTCGGGCTGTCGGCTACCGTGGCGCACCCGGACGCGCTGGTCGCCTGGCTGTCGCCGACCGGCCATGCCGACCCGGCCCTGGTCCGCACGGTGCGCGGCCCGCCCGGGATCAAGCCGATCGTCGAGATCATGGAGACCGAGAGCCGCCTGCCCTGGGCCGGCCATATGGGCACCTATGCGGCGCAGGATCTGTACGACCGCATCCGCAGGGCCGGCACCACCCTGCTCTTCGTCAACACCCGGGCGCAGGCGGAACTGGTGTTCCAGGCGCTGTGGCGGATCAATGACGAGATCCTGCCGATCGCCCTGCACCACGGCAGCCTGGCTGCGGAGCAGCGGCGCAAGGTCGAGGCGGCGATGGCGCGGGGTGAGCTGCGCGCCGTGGTCGCCACCTCCTCGCTCGATCTCGGCATCGACTGGGCGGCGGTCGACCTGGTGATCCAGATCGGCGCGCCGAAGGGCGCCAGCCGCCTGCTGCAGCGCATCGGCCGGTCGAACCACCGCTTCGACGCGCCGTCGGTCGCGGTGCTGGTGCCGGCCAACCGCTTCGAGGTGCTGGAGTGCCGCGCCGCCTCCGACGCGATCGACGCCATGACGCTGGACGGCGACCCGCCCGCCCCCGGCACGCTCGACACGCTGGCGCAGCACCTGCTGGGCTGCGCCTGCTCCGCCCCTTTCGACGCCAAGGCGATGTATGCCGAGGTGCGCCGGGCCGCACCCTATGCCGCCCTGACCCGCCGCGACTTCGACGACGTGCTCGATTTCGTCGCCCATGGCGGCTACGCGCTGCGCAGCTACGACCGCTTCCACCGGTTGAAGCAGGATGCCGGGGGCCGCTGGAAGGTGGCCAGCGCCGTGGTCGCCCGGCAGTACCGGATGAATGTCGGCACCATCGTCGAGGAGGAGATGCTGAAGGTCCGCCTGTCCGGCGGCTTCGGCAAGGTGCTGGGCGAGGTCGAGGAGTATTTCGCGCAAGGGCTGGTGCCGGGCGACACCTTCATGTTCGCGGGGCAGTTGCTGCGCTTCGAGGGCATCCGCGAGATGTCGGTGATCGCCAGCCGCGCCGCCAGCGGCGAGCCGAAGGTGCCGGCCTATGCCGGCGGCCGCATGCCGCTGACCACCCATCTGGCCGACCGGGTGCGGCGCCTCTTGTCCACCCCCGCCCATTGGGCCGGGCTGCCGGACGATGCGCACGAATGGCTGGAGCTGCAGCGCGAGCGCTCCGGCCTGCCCGGCCCGGGCGAGCTGATGATCGAGACCTTTCCGCGCGGCGGCCGGCACTACATGGTCGCCTACTGCTTCGAGGGGCGGCAGGCGCACCAGACATTGGGCATGCTGGTGACCAAGCGGATGGAGCGCGCCGGTCTGGGGCCGATCGGCTTCGTCGCCACCGACTACGTGCTGGCGACCTGGAGCCTGGAGCCGGTGACCGACCCGGCGGTGCTGTTCGACGAGGACATGCTGGGCGACGACCTGGAAGCCTGGATGAGCGAATCCAGCCTGCTGCGGCGCACCTTCCGCAACGTCGCGGTGATCGCCGGGCTGATCGAGCGGCGCACGCCCGGCGAGCGCAAGACCGGCCGCCAGGTCACGGTCAGCGCCGACCTGATCTACGACGTGCTGCGCCGCCACCAGCCCGACCATGTGCTGCTGCGCGCCACCCGCGCCGGCGCGGCGCGCGGCCTGGTCGATCTCGGCCGCGTCGCGCTGCTGCTGAAGCGCGCCCGGCGCAAGCTGACGCTGCGCGCGCTCGACCGGATCTCGCCGCTGGCCGTGCCGGTGCTGCTGGAGATCGG
>NZ_JBCNNF010000310.1:0-8154 GCF_039594555.1 Inquilinus sp. | reverse complement strand
ACCAGCACCTGCCCGGCCGAGGCCAGGTAGTTGCCGTAGAGGGTGCGCATGAAGGTGCTCTTGCCCGCGCCGGACGCGCCGCCCAGCACCACGCATTCGCCCGCGGCCACGGTGAAGTCGACGCCGGCGAACACCGGCAGCCGGACACCGTTTTGGTTGTGCAGCACGAAGGTCTTGGACAGGCCGGAGACCTCGATCATCGGAGTCGCGTTCGGCATGGCTCAGACCTGCAGGACAGAGGAGACGAGGAGCTGGGTATAGGGGTGCTGCGGGTCGTCCAGCACTTGGTCGGTCAGGCCGGTCTCGACCACCCGGCCGTGCCGCATCACCATCAGGCGGTCGGCGAGAAGGCGGGCGACGGCGAGGTCATGGGTGACCAGCACCACGGCGATGCCGAGCCGGCGCACCAGGCTGCGCAACAGGTCGAGCAGCCGGGCCTGCACCGAGACGTCGAGGCCGCCGGTCGGCTCGTCCATGAACACCAGGCGCGGGTTGGTGACCAGGTTGCGGGCGATCTGCAGCCGCTGCTGCATGCCGCCGGAATAGGTCGCCGGCCGGTCGTCGATGCGGCCGAGATCGAGCTCGACCTTCGCCATCCAGTCCTGCGCCTGGCCGCGGATGCGGCCGTAGTGCCGGGCGCCGACCGCCATCAGCCGCTCGCCGACATTGGCACCGGCGCTGACATCCATGCGCAGCCCGTCGCGCGGGTTCTGGTGCACGAAGCCCCAGTCGGTGCGGGCCAGCATCCGCCGCTCCGGCTCCGACAGCGCGTAGATGTCGATCAGGCCGCGAACGCGGGTGTCGAAGGCCACCGTGCCGGCGCTGGGTGCCAGCCGGCCGGAGATGCAGTTGAGCAGCGTGGTCTTGCCCGACCCGCTCTCGCCGACGATGCCCAGCACCTCACCGGGCGACATCTCGAAGGCGACGTCGCGGCAGGCGACGGTGTCGCCATACAGCTTGGTGAGGCCCTCGACCCGCAGCAGGATGTCGCCGCTCATGCCTCGGCTCCCTTCGGCGCATGCGCCTGCTCGCCATGGGCTTGGTGGACGGCGCGGTCATAGGCGGCCACCGCCTCGCCGCTCAGGCTGCCGTGATGGCCGGCATCGCGCCGGGTGCGGCAGTGATGGCTGTCGGAGCAGACGAACATGTGCCCGCCGGCGTCGTCGAGCACGACCTCGTCGAGATAGCTGTCCTCGGCGCCGCACAGGGAGCAGGGCTGCTCCCAATGCTGGATCTCGAAGGGATGGTCCTCGAAATCCAGGCTGACCACCTGGGTATAAGGCGGGATGGCGTAGATCCGCTTCTCGCGCCCCGCCCCGAACAGCTGCAGCGCCGGGTTCATGTGCATCTTCGGATTGTCGAATTTCGGGATCGGCGACGGCGCCATCAGGTAGCGGCCATGCACCATCACCGGATAGTCGTAGGTGGTGGCGATGTGGCCGTAGCGGGCGATGTCCTCGTACAGGCGGACATGCATCAGCCCGTAATCGGCGAAGCCGTGCATCATCCGGGCCTCGGTCTCGCGCGGCTCCAGCCGCCGCAGGGGCTCGGGCTGCGGCACCTGGTAGACCAGGATCTGGCCCTCGGCCAGCGGCTGCTCCGGGATGCGGTGGCGGGTCTGGATTACCGTGGCCTCGCCGGTGTCCTCGGTCGTGGCCACCCCGGCGACGCGGGCGAAGAAGCGGCGGATGTTGACGGCGTTGGTGGTGTCGTCGGCGCCCTGGTCGATCACCTTCAGCACGTCGTCCGGGCCGATCACGCTGGCGGTGACCTGGATGCCGCCGGTGCCCCAGCCATAGGGCACCGGCATCTCGCGGCCGCCGAACGGCACCTGGTAGCCGGGGATCGCCACCGCCTTCAGCAGCGCCCGGCGGATCATCCGCTTGGTCTGCTCGTCGAGATAGGCGAAGTTGTAGCCGGGGTCGCGAGCTACAGCAGTGTTCACGTCAGACATCGCTCTGCCCTCTCACCCACTTCCCTTCTTCGTCATCCCCGCGAGAGCGGGGATCTCGAAACGCACCCACCGGCGGGAGATTCCCGCTTTCGCGGGAATGACGATCAGGGGAAAGAACACGGATCCTCATTCCGCCGCCTCCTTCCGGGTCGCCGCGTCGTCCGCCGTCTCGCGGGCGTGGCGCTCATGCTCCGCCCGCAGCCGGCGGATCAGCTCCAGCTCGGCCTGGAAGTCGACGTAATGCGGCAGCTTGAGATGCTGCACGAAGCCCGAGGCCTCGACATTGTCGCTGTGCGCCAGCACGAACTCCTCGTCCTGGGCCGGGTAGCGCGCGGCCTCGCCCAGGTCGCGAGCCCTGAGCGCCCGGTCGACCAACGACATCGCCATCGCCTTGCGCTCGCAATGGCCAAAGGCCAGGCCGTAGCCGCGGGTGAATTGCGGCGGCGCCGACTTCGACCCGGCGAACTGGTTCACCATCTGGCATTCGGTGACGGTGACCTCGCCGATCTCGATCGGAAAGCCCAGCTCCTCCGGCACGATCTCGACCGCCACCTCGCCCAGCCGGATCTCGCCGGCGAAGGGGTGGTTGCCGCCATAGCCGCGCTGCACCGAATAGCCGAGCGCCAGCAGGAAGCCCTCGTCGCCCCGCGCCAGGTTCTGCAGCCGCTGGTCGCGGTCGGCCGGCAGGGTCAGCGGGTCGCGGGTCAGGTCGACCGGCTCATGCCCCTCCGGCGCCTGGGCCTCGCGCTCGATCAGCCCCTCGCGGTTGAGGATGTCGACCACGCGCGGCACCGGCCCGTCCAGCCCCGCCTCGCCCTCCGGCGCCACTGGCGGCTCGCCCGCGGCGGCCAGGGCGAAGTCGATCAGCCTGTGGGTGTAGTCGTAGGTCGGACCCAGGATCTGGCCGCCCGGAATGTCCTTGTAGGTGGCGGAGACGCGGCGCCGCACGGTCATCTTCGCGGTGTCGATCGGCTCCGACATGGCGAAGCGCGGCAGCGTGGTGCGGTAGGCGCGCAGCAGGAAGATGGCCTCGACCAGATCGCCCTGCGCCTGCTTGATCGCCAGCGCGGCGAGGTCGCGATCGTACAGCGACCCCTCGGCCATCACCCGGTCGACGGCCAGGCCCAGCTGCTCGCGGATCTGGTCCGGGGCGATCTCGGGCACCGCCGGATCGCCGCGGCGGGTTTCCGCCACCAGCGCCTGGGCGTTCTCGATCGCGCGCTCGCCTCCCTTGACGGCGACATACATCGGATCAGCCCTCCCAGCGGGTGGTGCGCGGCAGGCCCAGCATCCGGTCGCCGCAGGTCAGCAGACAGTCGACGCCGAGCGGATAGGCGGCGCCATTGGCCGCCCAGTCCTCGCGGAACCAGCCCGGCAGGCCGGCGATACGGGCGGGCTCGGCCGTTGCGATCCCCGGGCCGGTGAAGCGGCCGGCCTCCGGCCCGTCCAGCGCCGGCACCTCGATCACCAGCGTCGCCGAGCGGTCGGGGTAGCGGTCCTCGCCCAGCGCCAGGCCGCCGAGGCGCGGCAGGGACGCGGCATCGGCCACCAGCAGGAAGGCGGCGGCCGCTGGGTCGGCGACCAGCGGCGCGCCGGTGTGGAAGCGCAGGAAGCTCTGCACCGCCGGGGTTGCCAGGGCCGGGTCGAGCCAGACGGGGGTGTCGAAATCGACCAGGGTCAGCGCCGCCGCCGTCATGGCGCGGCCCAGCGGCGCCGGCGCGGCCAACGGCTCCGGACAGGCGACCGGGCGGCCGGGCCGGGACATGGCGTCGAGCACGGCGCGGAACACCGACTGGCTGCCCAGTACCGGGTCGGCGAAGCCGGGCAGCAGTGCCGCCGAATCGAGGATGGCGGTCATCGCGGATTCTCCCCCCGCACCATGGTGAAGAAGTCGACGCGGGTGGCCGCCGCCTTGCGCCGTGCGGTCGCACGCGCCTCCACCTGGGCCTCGCGCAGCGGCGCGATCAGCGCAGCCTCGACCGTGTCGCGCCGGTCAGTCTGCAACAGGGCGTCGGCGCGGGCCGCGATCTCGGCATGACGGCGGTCGCGGCCGGCGACATAGGCGAAGCCCAGCACCTCGCTGCCGTCCAGCCGAACGGTGCAACGCGTCACCGTCATCTCGCCGAGGGCGAAGGCCATGCCGTCGCCGCCGGCGCGGCCGCGCACCATCACCATGCCGGTCTCGGCCGGGCGCAGCGTGGTGAAGCCGGTCTCGTCCCCGAGATCGGACCACAACTGCTGCAGTCTCGCCGGATCGGCCTTGGCCAGCACAGCCATCCAGTCGCGGCGCTCTTCAGTTTTCTCGATCATAGACTGATAGACCTATTGCCCAGTCATCTAGTCATCCGTATGTTTAGATCATGAATGAGACTCGACGACATCCGCAAGTCGGGATGGATGAAATTTGCGTGACGGACCTGGCATGACTTTGCAGACCTCCCTCAGCCGCGGCGCCGGCGTCGCCCTGTGGCGCCAGATCAGCGAGACGCTGGAGCGCGAGATCCGCGACGGGGTGCACCCGGCCGGGGCCCGGCTGCCGACCGAGGCGGAGCTGTCGGAGCGGTTCGGCGTCAACCGCCACACGGTGCGGCGCGCGATGGCAGAGCTGGAGGAGCAGGGCCTAGTCGATGTCACCCAGGGCCGCGGCACCTTCGTCCATCTCGGCGCCATCGCCTATCTGATCGGCCGGCGCACGCGGTTTCACGAGAACATGAAGCGGGAGAATCGCGCCGCCCGGCTGGAGCTGCTGGAAGCGGCGACTGAGGCGGCCTCCGCCCAGATCGCGCGGGAGCTGGAGGTGCCGGCCGGGACGCCGGTGATCCGCCTGGACACGCGGTCGCATGCCGACGGGCTGCCGCTCAGCCTCGCCAGCCACTACTTCCCGGCGGCGCGCTTCCCGGGGCTGGTCGAGATCTTCCGCGAGACCGGCTCGGTGACGGCCAGCTTCGCCCGCCTCGGCGTCACCGACTACACCCGCCGCCGCACCCGGGTCTCGGCCCGGCTGCCGGATGCGCGGGAGCAGCGGCTGCTCGAGATTACCCGCACCCGGCCGGTGATGGCGACCGAGGCGCTGAATGTCGACGCCGAGGGCGCGGTGGTCGAGTTCGGACTGTCCAGCTTCGCCAGCGACCGCATCCAGCTTGTCTTCGAGGGCTGAGGCCGGGGTCAGAAGCCGCCGAAGCTGCAGGCCTGGCGATCACCGAGGCCCGCCGCCGCGCCGAGAAAGGCCAGCACCGCGGTGATCGCCAAGACCGTGCGCCACCAGCTGCGGGTGTAAGGATACCGGATCGCCAGGGCGAAGGCCCCGATCAGCAGGGCCAGGGTGACCGGCCAGACGAAGAAACCGCCCGCGATCACGATCAGGATCGCCCAGCTGACGGGATCGCCGGAGGTACAACTGGCCAGGGTGTACACCAGCGCCGCCGCCAACATCCAGGCCAGCAGCACCAGGGTGTTGAGCAGGAACCGGCCGAGCATGCGGATGATGGTGGGTGCGTCGGACATGGCCGCATCGTCGGGTCGGATTGTGGCGGATCTGCGAAGTGGCGCGGCACGGCATGCCGAAACGGAAACCGGCCGGGAGGGTCGCCCCTCCCGGCCCGGCTCTTCCATCCCGCGGAGCATCGCTCCGAAAATCCCCGGCCGTCCTGGGGACGGACGCGTGACGGCCGGGTGAGGTCCCGGGGGGCCGGCACGGATGCGCCGGCCCGGTCGCCTAGTTCGCGCTGGCCAGCCGGCCGCTGTGGCTGGCCGCCCGCTCCGGCTGGGCCGCGGCCAGGGCCGAGGCGTTGCGGGCATGGTGGCGCTGCAGCATCGGCCGCAGGATCAGGACCGCCGAGAAGGCCGCGATCAAGTCCATCGCCGCGACGGTGTACAGCACCGTCGACCAGGTGCCGGTCGCCTCCATCAGCAGGTTGCCGAACGGCACCAGCAGTGCTGCGACGCCTTTGGCGCAGTACAACACGCCGTAGATCTTGCCGAGATGCTTGGTGCCGAAGGTGTCGCCGGCGGTGGCGCTGAACAGCGAGTAGACCTCGCCCCAGGCCAGGAACACCACGCCCGACAGGATCAGGAAGGCCCACGGGTTGTGGCCGAAGGTGCCGAGCGCGACGATGCCGATGCCTTCCATGGTGAAGGCGATGAACATCGTCTTCTCGCGCCCGATATGGTCGGACACCCAGCCGAAGAAGGGCCGCGAGATGCCGTTCATGATGCGGTCCAGCATCAGGGCGAAGGGCAGCGCCGCCATGGTGAAGAAGAACAGGTTCACCGGCATGTCCTTGACGCCGAGATCCTGGGCGATGACGCCGAGCTGGGCCACCGCCATCAGGCCGCCGGTGACGGTGCAGATGAACATGAACAGCATGACGTAGAACACCGGCGTCTGCAGCGCCTCGCCCAGCGTGTAGTCGCGCCGGGTCTGGGCGACCTTGGTCGAGTGCTTCACCTCCTCCTTGCCCGGCGCGCGCAGGAACCAGGCGGCGGCGAAGATGATGCTGCCCTGGATCAGGCCGAACCAGAAGAAGGCGGTCTGGTAGCCCGAGCCGGCGATGACGCTGGCGATCGGGATGATGGTCAGGGCCGATCCGGCGCCGTAGCCGCCGGCGGTCAGGCCCACGGCCAGGCCGCGCCGGTCCGGGAACCATTTCAGCGCGGCGTTGACGCAGGTGGCATAGACGCAGCCGACGCCAATGCCGCCGATCGCGGCGCCGACATAGAAGCCGGTCAGCGAGGTGGCGTAGGAGTTCACGACCCAGGACAGGCCGGTCATTACGCCGCCCACCAGCACCAGGGCGCGCGGGCCATATTTGTCGATGAAATAGCCTTCGATCGGGGTCAGCCAGGTCTGGACGATGACGAAGATGGTGAAGGCGGTCTGGATCGCGGCGCGGCTCCAGCCATAGGTCTCCTGGATCTCCGGCACGAACAGGGTCCAGGCGTATTGGATGTTCGCGGCGGCGACCATGCAGACGATGCCGGCGATCAACTGGATCCAGCGATTAGTCGGAGCTCTCCCCGTCCCGGCGCTCGCGTTGGAAATCGCACTCATGGCGATGGCTCTCCCAGTGTTGTGTCGTTCGGCCGGTCGTTGATTGCCGGCGGTTCTTTGGCCCCTGAAGGCCTAGGCCGAGGAGGGATACGGGATCGGACCGGCCGACCGGGGCCTCCGGAGACCGGCCCTGAACGATCCCGGGACTCCGGGCAGGGCCTGCAAAGGCGAGGGGGCGCTGAGCGCCAATCGAGTCTTGGAGGGTGTCAGGCGCTGAGCGCCGCTGCTGCATCGACGCCGGGCCGTCGCGTCTCGTCGCCCGGATGCGCGACCGGCGGAAACGGGCCGACCAGGGTCACTCAGATGTCGGCCGGTCCGCCCGCGACCAGTCATGATTGGCAAGAGTCCAACTGGTATACAGTATGTAATATGTCTGAACCGCTATCCCTGCGCAACAGATTTGCAATCAGGGCTGAGAGAGTCACGCGGTTTGCGTGACTCCCGGCGGCACCGCCGTGTTGGCAGTCAGGGCCTCGGCCATGCCGCGGGCGATCTCGCGCTCGCCCATGATCACCGCGTCGGCGCCGAGGCTGCGCAGATGCTCCACCTCGGCGTCGGAATGCGCCCGGGCGATGATGGCGATGCCGGGATTGGCGGCCCGCGCCTGAGCGACGATCTGACCGGCCTCGAACGCATTCGGCACGGCGACGGCGAGCTGCCGCGCCGCCGGCAGGTTGGCCAGGCCCAGCACCTCCGGCGCGGCGGCGTTGCCGATGATGGTTTCGATCCCGGCCTCGCGCAGCCGGGCCAGCGGCTGGTCGGCGTCCTCGATCACCAGGAACGGCCGGCCGGCCGCCTGCAGGGCCGCGCCGATCAGGCTGCCGACCCGGCCATAGCCGACCAGCACGACATGGTCCGTCAGCGCCGTCGGCACCGCCGGCTCGTCCAGGGTCGGCTCAGGCACGGGCGGCACGGCGGGGGCCGGCGTGGGCTCGGCCGACGGCGCCTCCTCGTCCGGGATGGCCGCCGGGCCGCCCGCCGGCATCGGGACCGGCGCCGCGCGCTCCAGCAGCGGCCGCAGCCGGCCGAAGGCGTTGAACACCACCGGGTTGAGCAGGATCGACAGGATCGCGCCGCCGAGGATCAGGTCGCGCCCCGCCTCCGGCAGCAGCTGCAGCTTCACGCCGAGCTCGGCCAGGATGAAGGAGAA
>NZ_JBCNNF010000031.1:0-29526 GCF_039594555.1 Inquilinus sp. | reverse complement strand
CGGGGCCCGGACGTTGCGCTACGACGTGTTCTGGCGCGGCTACCTGGCCGACAACGGGCTGCCGCCGGCGGTCGAGAGGCTGCTGGCCATGCCCGGGGTGCAGGAGGGCGACTGGGCGCCGCGCTAGCCTGATGCGGGCAAGGGGCTTCCGGAACCGCTGCGTCGCGCGCATCGTTCGTCAAGACGACGCAACTTTCGGGCGAAGGCGATGGCCAAGGACAGCCTGTCGACCTATCGGCAAAAGCGCGACTTCGAGAAGACGTCGGAACCGAGCGACGCGAGCGGCGTCGCCCCGTCGGACCGGCTGCGCTTCGTCATCCAGAAGCACGCGGCGACCCGGCTGCATTACGACCTGCGGCTGGAGCTCGACGGCGTGTTCAAGTCCTGGGCGGTGACCAAGGGGCCGTCGCTCGACCCGCATGACAAGCGCCTGGCGGTGGAGGTCGAGGATCATCCGCTGGCCTATGGCGATTTCGAGGGCACGATCCCGAAGGGGCAGTATGGCGGCGGCACGGTCCAGCTGTGGGATCGCGGCTTCTGGGCGCCGGAAGGCCGCGCCTCGCCGCAGCAGCAGCTGGCGAAGGGCGAGCTGAAGTTCTCGCTGGAAGGCGACCGGCTGCACGGCAGCTGGGTGCTGGTGCGGCTGAGGCGGGACCGCACCCGCGGCAAGCGCACCAACTGGCTGCTGATCAAGCATCGCGACGAGCATGCGGTCGAGGCCGAAGGCGATGCGGTGCTGGCCGAGGACCGGTCCGTCGCCTCCGGCCGGGCCATGGCGGAGATCGCCGGCGGGCGCGGCCGTGGCCCGAAGCCATTCATGCTGGGCGGCCGCAAGACGGTGCGGGCGAATGCGGTCTGGGATTCGAATGCGAAGCCGGAGCAGGCGGTGGCCAAGACGCTGGCGCCGGCGCCCCGCCGCAGGAAGGCCGCCGCCTCGGCGATGCCGGATTTCATCCCGCCGGAGCTGTGCGTTTCGGTCGACCGGCCGCCCGGCGGGCCGGGCTGGGCGCATGAGATCAAGTTCGACGGCTACCGCCTGCAGCTGCGGATCGAAGGCGGCACGGCCACGCTGAAGACGCGCAAGGGGCTGGACTGGACGCATCGCTTCCAGGCCACCGCCGACGCGGCGAAGGGCTGGCCGGACTGCATCATTGACGGCGAGGCGGTGGCGCTGGACGAGGACGGCCATCCGAACTTCCCAGCCCTGCAGGTGGCGCTGTCGGAAGGGCGCAGCGGCGACCTGATTTTCTTCGCCTTCGACCTGCTGCATGAGGGCGACCGCGACTGGCGGCCGGAGCCGCTGGCCGCGCGCAAGGACCGGCTGAGCGCGCTTCTGCAGGAGCAGGGCTGCGACGCCACCACGCCGATCCGCTATGTCGACCATTTCGAGGAGGCGGGCGAGGCCGTGCTGCGTTCCGCCTGCCGGCTGCATCTCGAAGGCATCATCTCCAAGCGCCTCGACGCCGCCTACCAGTCCGGCCGCAGCGACCGCTGGACCAAGGCCAAGTGCCGCGGCGGGCAGGAGGTGGTGATCGGCGGCTGGTCGACCACCGGCAACCATTTCCGCTCCCTGCTCGTTGGCGTCCGCCGCGGCGACCATCTGGTCTATATCGGCCGGGTCGGCACCGGCTACGGCGCCGCCAAGGTGGAGCGGCTGGTGCCGCGGCTGAAGGCGGTCGAAGCCGACGCCTCGCCCTTCACCGGCCCCGGCGCGCCGCGGAAGGAGCGCAACGTGCATTGGGCCCGGCCGGAGCTGGTGGCCGAGGTCGAGTTCGCCGGCTGGACCGGCTCCGGCATGGTGCGCCAGGCTTCGTTCAAGGGGCTGCGCGAGGACAAGCCGGCCGCGGAGGTCGAGGCCGAAGCCCCGGCGCCGGCCGCCGAGACCGAGCTGGCGGAGCCGGTGCCGGCGAAGCCGGCGCGGCGCCGCGGCGCGTCGAAGGCGACCGTGATGGGCGTCGCCCTGTCGAAGGCCGACAAGGCGCTGTGGCCCGATGCCGGCGATGGCGAGCCGGTGACCAAGCACGATCTGGCGCTGTATCTGGAGGCGGTCGGCCCCTGGATGCTGCCGCACATCAAGGGCCGCCCCTGCTCGGTGCTGCGCGCGCCGGACGGGATCGGCGGCCAGATCTTCTTCCAGCGCCACGCCATGCCCGGCACGTCCAGCCTGATCTCGCTGGTGCGCGTGTCCGGCGACCGCAAGCCCTATATCCAGATCGACCGGATCGAGGGGCTGGCGGCGGTGGCGCAGTCCGGCGGGCTGGAGCTGCACCCCTGGAACTGCTGGCCCGGCGTTCCCGACCGTCCCGGCCGGCTGGTGTTCGACCTCGACCCCGGCCCCGGCCTGGGCTTCGACGCGGTGATCGAGGCGGCGCGCGAGCTGAAGGAGCGGCTGGAGGCTCTCGGCCTCGTCACCTTCTGCAAGACCACCGGCGGCAAGGGGCTGCATGTGGTGGTGCCGCTGGCCGCGGCGCGCGCCGGCGGGCCGGACTGGGCGGCGGCCAAGGGCTTCGCCAAGGAGGTCTGCGTGCGCATGGCCGGCGACGCGCCGGACCGCTACCTCGTCAACATGGCCAAGGCCAAGCGCCAGGGCCGGATCTTCCTCGACTATCTGCGCAACGACCGGATGTCGACCGCAGTGGCGCCGCTGTCGCCGCGCGCCCGGCCGGGGGCGACGGTGTCGATGCCGCTGACCTGGGACCAGGTGCGCAAGGGGCTCGACCCCAAGCGCTACACCCTGCGCACCGCACCCGGGCTGCTGGCGAAGAGCTCCGCCTGGGACGGCTATGACGAGGCTGCCCGGCCGCTGGCCGACGCGATCCGGCGCCTGGAGCGCAAGGCGGCCGCCTGATCTGCGGGAAACCCCATTATCCCGCGTCCGGTGCTGGAGAGCGACGCTCTCCTAGGAAGATTTGGGAATGAAAGCTTGTCGCACCCATCGCTTCGATCCAATGTAGGAACATGAGCGGCGATGCTTAAATAAAGAGCAATGAGGTTGCGTGTCAGATTTTCGATTAAAAGATAAATAAAATAAATTATTATCCTTATGCTCATGAAATCAGCAGACGAATTACTGGTTGCACCTCCAGATGAACGATGTCAAAAGGATTGAGTGGCCTGCGGCCGTATAACCCCAAGGATAGGTGCTAAAACCTGTCCGGCGCGTGATGCTCCAATGCCATCGCGCCTCATCTGGGATCTCAAACCCGGGGAAGCGGTCGCGATCATTGGTCTGTCCGGCGGTGTCCGGACGGCCGGTCGATACGGCCGCGTGCCTGAGTGAAGGGGAATCAGATGGAAACGAGCGACCGCCGGCGTCCCAGACCGAGACACGACGCCCCATAGCGCCGACTTCCGCGCTTTCCAGGGATGACGGCCACTGAACCCGCCCGGCCACGGCCCGGCGGGACGCGGAAAACCTTTGTCTGCACTGCGCCGGAATCCCGGAAGGCTGTCCGAGACCCCTTGTCCAAACCGGATTCCTGGAGGGGCCCCGTGGATAAGCACCACAAGGACATGATCGCGGCGCTGAAGCTGGCGTCGGGTGATGAAGTCCTCGTTCCGGACTATCTGTTCGAAGCCCTGTCGAATGCCCTGGCCAATGCCCGGATCATTCCGTACAGCGCCGTGACCCAGCTGAAATCGCCGATCCCGGACCACGCCATCGTGCACAAGGGGCTGATGCCCCGCCTGCCGCGGCAGGTGCTGCAGGCGCTGGTGATGCATGGCGACGTGCTGCACGCCAACGAGGTCTTCGTCGTCTTCGCCCGGCACGCCGCCGGCGCCGCCCGATCGGCGCTCGACGTCACCCGGCGCCGCCACACCCAGCCGGTGCTGGACTACGTCAAGCGCGACACCGGGGTGCGGCAACGACATGCCGGCCGGCGGGCGGTGGTGGTCTCTGCCTTCGGCGTCGGCAATGTCGGCGACGACGCGGTCAGCTTCGGCGCCCGCGAGGTGCTGTACCGCAACGGCTTCGACGCGGTCGACCTCGTCGGGCCCAACCCCGACTACGCCGTCATCGACAGCGCCGACCTGGTGGTGATCGGCGGCGGCGGGCTGCTCTATGACAGCAGCTTCAGCAACGTCTCGAACTACACCGCGCCGATCCGCTACGCCTATGAGCGCGGCATTCCCTCCGCCGTGCTCGGCGTCGGCACCCAGGGCATCCGCACCACGCTCGGCGCCGCCGCCTTCAAGGACGCGCTGTCCCTGGCGCGGCTGGTGACGGTGCGCGAGCGCAGCGACGCCACCCTGCTGACCGAGACGGTCGGGCTGAAGAATGTCCACACCACCGGCGATCTCGCCCTGCTGCTGGCCGACGGGCCGCGGCCGGTGCCGGTGCGGCGCGATCCCGGCCTGGCCGTGCTGTCGCTCAGCCACAGCCTGGAAAGCTGGCTGGCCAAGCGCGACAGCACCATCGACGCCTATCTCGACGAGACGCTCGACTCGCTCGGCCGGGGGTATAACAAAGTGGTCGGCGTCATCCATTCGGTCGATGACGAGGCGATCTATGAGCGGCTGCGGCAGCGGCGCGAGATCCAGGTGGTCAAGGCGGCCGATTACGACGTCTCGGCGGTGATGGACCTGTACGGCTCGGCCGGGCTGGTGGTCAGCTCACGCTTCCACGGGCTGCTGTTCTCGGTGATGGGGCGGACGCCGCTGATCCAGGTCTGCGGCCCGACCAGCAAGAGCGGCCGGGCCCTGGCCGAGCGGTTCCCGTCGCTGACCCGGGCCGCGATCCTGCTCGACGCCGCCAACCGCAACCTGCGCATCGGCGACGCCATCGAGTTCGCGCAGCCGGTCAGCGACGAGGAGCGGGCGGCGGCCATCGCCGGCGCGCGCGACAATGTCGATCAGTTCGCGGCCGCCTTCGACCGCAGGCCGGTGGTCGCGGTGGAGGCGCCGGCGATCGACCCGGCGCCGGCGGCGAAGGCCGCGCCGGCCTTCGACGAGGCCGACGCGCCGCCCGTGGCCGCGGAGCCGTCGAAGAACCAGGAGATCGTGCTGCCGGACCACGTCGTCGTCCGGACGTCCGATGCCGTGCAGCTGGCGGTGCCGGTCGACGGCGCCGAGGTCGAGCTGCAGGAGATCGAGGCCCGGCGCTGGCGCAACAGCACCCTGGCCTGCGCCGCCAAGGTGCTGAAGCCCGGCGACAAGGTGGTCGATCTCGACCCCGGCTTCCTCTACTTCGCCTCGGCCTTCGGCAGTCTCGTCTCCAAGGCCGGGTCGGTGTCGGTGGCCTATGAGAAGAGCAAGGGCGAGCCGATCCTGCAGCAGTACCGGGCCCTCAACGGCCAGGGCGACCAGGCGGCGATCGAGCTGTGCGACGCCGCCGATCCGACGCAGCTGTCCAAGGCCTGCGACGCCGCCGCCCTGGTGCGGCTGCGCCTGTCGGGCCAGGCGGCGCGCGACCGGGCCGACTGCGTCCGCGCCCTCCGGTCGCGCTCGCCGCATGTGATCCTCGAGGCGCCGGACCTGCCGGCGGTGCGCAACGCCATCGACGCCTTCCTCGGCTCCGAGATCGCCCGGGAGGGCCGGCGCATCTTCACCGTCGCCGAGTCCGATTTGGTCGAACGGCCGATCTACGAGATCAGCCAGCTCGACGAGACCACCCTGCTGCTGCAGCTCGAGGATCCGCACCATGGCTAAGGAAGCCGTTGTCGTCAGCTTCTATGGCGGCAAGCAGTACTACTACGACTCGGCCTACAACCTGGCCGAGGACTGCAAGAAGCTCGACATCGAGCATGATTTCGAGGAGGTGAAGCTCGGCCCCGACGCCAACTGGGCCGACATCTGCCGCTACAAGGTCAACTACTATTCCCGCAAGCTGGAGGAGTACAAGCGGCCGATCATCTGGGTCGACATCGACACCCGGATCATCAAGCGGCCGGACCCGTTCCTGAACTGCGAGAGCGATTTCGCGGCCTTCCTGAGGAACTTCAAGTATTTCCGGGAGTACGACCCGTTCATCTTCGCCCGCACGTTCCACCCCGGGTTCCTGTTCTTCAACTACACCCCGCCGGTGCGGCGGCTGCTGGAGCAGTTGGTGGAGCTGGAGAAGACCAGCAAGGAGCGCGGCACCGACGACTATTTCTTCGAGGAGGCTTGGCGGGCGCATTCCGAGCAGCTGCAGGTCACGCTGCTGCCGCCGAAGCGCCTGGCCTGGGGCGAGAAGCTGGGCGCCGCCGACGCCTGGTTCTCCTTCGGCGACAGCGGCAATGTCCGCGACTTCGTCAAGGAGGTGGCGCAGCACGATGCGCCGATCCTGGAGCCGACGCGCCAGTACCGCGTGCTCAAGGCCATCTCCGAGCAGGAGCTGAAGGCCGGCAAGATGCAGAACGCCGCGGTCTATCTGAAGAAGATGACCGAGCTGGACCCGTCGCAGGACGACCCGCTGAACACCCTGGCCCGCGTCGCCCGCCGGCAGGAGGGCGAGCAGGCGGCCCTGGCCCTCTATGAGGGCCGGATCGGCCAGCTGCGGCAGGAGGGCGAGTACAGCGACCGCCTGTCCACCCTGCTGCAGCGCGTCGTCGATTTCTGCATCGAGTTCCATCTGCCGGAGGAGGGGCAGCGCTACGCCGCCGAGCTGGCGGAGCACGGCACCGCCAAGGCCAAGGCCTTCGCCCAGGGCCGGATGCTGCGGCTGGGTCTGGAGGAGCGGGCCAAGGCCGGTGGCCTGCCGCTGAAGCAGCGGCCCCAGCTGTGGTGGATGGAGCAGCCCTATCCCGGCAATTTCGGCGACATCCTGAACCCCTATATCGTCGAGAGGCTGACCGGCCGCGCGCCGCGCTGGGTGGCGGCGGGCAGCGGCGCCCTGGTCATCGGCTCGGTGATCAAATTCGCCAAGAAGGGCACGCCGGTCTGGGGCACGGGCAGCCCGCGCCTGACCGACAAGCTGCACCCGCAGGCGGTGTACAAGGCGGTGCGCGGCCCGCTGACCCGGCGCCTGGTGCTCGACAGCGGCGGCAAGTGCCCGCAGATCTATGGCGACGTCGCCCTGCTGCTGCCGCAGCTGTACCAGCCGAAGGGCGTTAAAAAGCACAAGCTGGGCCTGATCCGGCACTTCACCCATGTCGCGGCGCCGCTGGAGGTGCATCCGGACGTCAAGGTGATCGACATCATGCGCGGCTCCTATGACGGCATCGAGGCCTTCCTCGACGAGGTGTCGGAGTGCGAGCACATCATCTCGACCTCGCTGCACGGGCTGATCGTGGCGCAGGCCTACGGCATCCCGGTCGGTTGGGCGGTGATGTCGACCAGCGAGACCCAGATCCCGGGCGGCAACACCAAGTTCGAGGACTACTTCGCCTCGGTCGGGCTGAAGGATGTCGCGCCCTTCGACCTGGCGGAGCTGGGCACGGTCACCCCGGACCACGCCCGGCTGTGCCAGTACATCCCCGAGCGGATGCCGGACCTGGCGGCGCTGCGCCAGGCCTGCCCGTTCCCGCTGGCCGCCTGATGGGGGAACCCGGGCCGGCGCCGCTGGCCGTGGTCCGCCGCAAGCGGGACACGGCCTTCCTGACCGAGGCGCGGGTGGCAGAGCTGGTCCGCCCCCGCCCCTTCGCCAGGGAGCCGCTGATCGCCGAGCGCGCCCGGCTGACGCAGGAGATGGGCCCGCTCGACCTGTGGGAGGGCTATCGCAGCTTCACCGCGGCCGAGGACAGCTTCAAGCGGTCCAGCAACAGCGTCCGCACCAGCCACAAATACGGCCGGGTCTATGTCCAGCTGGCGCGCCGGTTTCGGCCCTGGACGGTGGTGGAGATCGGCACCGCCTTCGGCGTCTCCGGCATGTACTGGCTGGCCGGCCTGCAGGCCAACCGCCGCGGCCGGCTGGTCACCTTCGACCCGAACCGGCAGTGGCAGGAGATCGCGCGCGCCAACTTGGCCGCGATCAGCCCGCGCTTCACCGCGGTCGCCGACACCTTCGAGGCCGGGTTCGGGGCGGCGCGGATCCGCTTCGGCCGCCCGGGCATCGCCTTCATCGACGGCATCCATGTCGGCGACATCGTCAAGGCGCAGGCCGAGCTGCTGCTCGCCCGCATCGCCAGCCCCTGGATCCTGGTGTTCGACGACATCCGCTTCAACGACGGCATGTATCGCTGCTTCCGCGAGATCGAACAGGCGGAGGGGGTGGTGTCGGCCGTGGAGATCGAGTCGCGGGTGGGGATTTTGGAGGTGGAGGCGGGATAGGCGTGCCGAAGTCGCACCTCGCCCGCGAGGGGCCAACGCGTCCTAAGCCAGCAATCTGCTGATGGTGGGAGGTCCGGTGGTGGGCGCGACTGGGATTGAACCAGTGACCCCTACGATGTCAACGTCGGGAACCCTGGCCCGGAGAGGCTTGATATCACTTGGATTTTCGCGGCGAACGCTTCGCCTGTGTCAAAGATGGGTCAATCGCAGCCCTCATTCGAACTCCTGCACCTTCAGAAACCCGTCCTTGATCGCGTCCCGGATGCCGTTCTCGACCAGCGTCCGCGCAACTGACACGACATCGCTTCCGTGGGTGCCCGTGGCAGCGAGCGCTTCGAGGTACTTCAGCGTAGCCACGTTGAACGTGATGCTCTTCCGCGTCGTCGGGGATTTGCCCTGAGCCACACGATGGCCCTCTAGTGACTCGAATTCGACTCGGATTCGTTACGAATTCGCGCCTTGACGTCAAGGCCTATTCCAGGCAGGATGCCAGGCACGAAAAGAAGAAGGGCGCCTCCTTGCGGAAGCGCCCTAGTACGAGGCCGGGGTCGGAATCGAACCGACATCTACGAGCTTTCCAGGCGGGTCGCATAACCATTCTGCCACCCGGCCACATGAGCGCCCCATTCGTGAGGATGGGGCGCTTGTCGTTTCAGAGCGGAAAGATACCGCATTGCCGGCACTGTAGCAATGGCTTGTGGTGAACTTGCCACAAATCACATCTACTGGACTTCACCCGATATGTAGTGTCGGAAACAACATTTCGGCATATATCTTGGAATACAACGTCGGCTAAGTTGCTGATTTTTGGACCTTTGAGGCCGACGTCACGCCATCGATTCCAATCGGCAGCGCATCGACCGCCGCGCGCTGCACGCTCGTCACCGTATGGGCATACCGCAGAGCGGAGCGCGGATCCCGCCAGCCACCCTGCGACATGACGGTGCGAAGGTCGGTGCCCTGCGATAGCAGAGTGGTCGACAGCTTGTGCCGGAACCAGTGCTGGGTGACCTGGGCGACGAGGCGGGCGTCCTCCCGGTGCTGGCGAGCTGCCGGAGGGTCTCCGGCGCGCCTGGCCAGTACCGAGCGGCGCAGCAGTACCTTGACCGTCCGGCAGCGCATCCCGCGATAGGCCGTCTTGTTCTGACCACCCATCCCAGCCTCGTAGCCTTTCCGGCTGTATGGCTTGCCCACGTCGGTCAGGAACAGCGGCTCTTCGCGGCTCTTGATGGCACCGCGCCGCTCCAGGTAGGCCAGGACAGCATCAACCGCCCAATCGTGCAGCGCGGCGGTCACCGAGTCGCCGTTCTTGGTGTCGTGGAACGTGATCTGCCCGCGGCCGTGGACGAGGACGGCATCGCACACCCGGCAGCCGTGGACGATCGAACTCACCCGGGCGCCGGTCGACCACTCGACGGCGAGCTGGGGGCGCATATGCCACCACGCGTTCTCGATCATCAGCGCGATAAGGTCGGGCCGGAGGTCGACGACTCGGCGGCGGCTGGGGCTTTTCGGCTTTCGCGCCTCGCTGTCCCGGTCGATCGCCGGCAGGCGGGTGATCCACTCCCGCGGCGACTCGGCACACCAATTCAGGAAGGTGAAAACGGCATCGAGGTAGCGTTCGCGGGTCTGCGGCTTGTTGCCGGCCTGGCGCTTGTCGATGAAGCGGTTCCATCGCTCGTCGGAGATCGCGGCGAGGTCATCCCGTGGGAAGCGGGCGGTGATCTCCTTGACGACGCTGACGTCGAAGCCGTTCAGCGGCCGGGTTCGCGGTCGGTTCAGGTACTGGTAGGCCGCAACCGAGAGCGCGACGGTCGGCTTGACGCCGTGGACGACTTCCCGCCGGATCGTGGTGCACCACCTGTCCCGGAGGGCATCGGCATCGCTCCGGAATTCAGGCCGGGCCGGAAGCTGAGTACTGCGGCGAATGCGGACTGAGCGTCCATCAACCCGAAGTGTGCCGATGACGTACCAGTGCCCCGCCCGCTCGACGATGCGGGGGCCAGGCGGCGCTTTGCGGTGTCTTCCTGCCAGATCGCCTCCCGGAGCGCCTGGTACTCGCTTTCGTCCCATCGGCGGCTCGCCCCGACATAGTGGTGGTGCTGCAGCCGCTGCTGTCCGGGCCTCTTCCGCCCATCTTCGGCGAGACGCCCTTCCAGCCAGCGGCGGGATTTTCCGAGTCGCGCAGCCACCTCGGCAAGGGGCATGTCGTCTGGAAGGCCGGCGGCTCGCGACGGTGGGGAGGCGACCATCCGGACGCTCCTACATCGGCGGCAGGGCGTTGGCGCCCAGCCAGTAGCCCGCCCCGATGCCGAGAGCGATGCAGGCGACGCCGGCGAGGATGACGATCGTGATGCAATCCATGCGGTGATGCTCGGATGGTCTCGAAGATGAAACGGAGCCGTGGCCTGGAGTTGGCCGCCTCATGGCCGGAGCCGCTGAATAAGACTCAGCCGCTCCGGTCATGGCGGTCATCGCAGGTCGTCAGGCGGCAGCCCTGTTGTTGCCGCCGCGAAGCTCGATCTTCACCGCCTCCCTCCACATGGCGATCCCGCTCGTTTCGCCGTGGATCAGTCTCTCGTAGGCGCCTGGGGCCGCATTCGAGAGATCGAACTTCAGCTCGTTCCATGCGCCGATGGAGAGACCGATCCCCGCAGTCCGCGCTTCAGAAATCCACGCCACGGCGTCGAACTGCTCGCGGGTTGGAAGCGGCCAGTGCTTCCGCTTCGGTTCGATCTTGTATCCGCGGCGCAGCAGTTCGTCGAACACGCGTTCGCGTCGCTCGGGTGTCGCGAGCCATTTTTCTGTGAGGGCATCATGACGCGCGTTTTGGGAGTCCGCCTCCAAACGATCCCCGCGGTAGCCGAGAGCCATTGACCTGCGGAAGTCCCAGTGATCGGCCGGCCACCTCTCGCCGTCCTCGTATTGGTAGAGGGAGAAATCCCAGCCCATGTTCAGCAGCCCGTCGATATACTCGTTGGGATCATCATGGGCGCTGCCGGGCAGCGGCAGAACGACAGGGTTCGTGGTTGGCTCTGTGATGACGTCACGCGGCATTGTCTTGCCTCCCCAGGTGGGCGCCTCTGAGGGCGGTCAGCGGTGGCTGACGAAGCTACAATGACAAAAATTTTGTAAATGTCAACTCGTCCCGCTGCCATCACCTAGCTTAGCATCGTAGAGGTCGGTGTAGGCGTCGGTCCCGATCCCGTGTCGAATGAGCAGTCTCGCCATATAGAAAAGATCCTGATTTAGCTCATCCGGTTCCGCTGCAAAGGGATCAGAGGCTCTAGTCGATGGAGTTTTCATCATGACCTCATCGGCGCTTCTTAAGAAAAGATCGTGCATCATGAGTGCTAAATTGAGAAACTGATAATATGTTATATTAGATCTAATAATGTCAGGATGCTTGTCTAGATAAGATGACATGTAGATAAGGAGGCGCCTCTTGATAGTGCGTGTTGCTGAGTCGCGAGCCGGTTCAACTATTCGGTTAAAAAGATCAGTAAAGGTTGCTCGATTATCTCCTCTCGTGTCTTCGTAGGTTGTGCCAAAGAGGGCGTCGACGTCCGAGGCGGTGACTGGAGGGCTCCCTTTGCCAATTAAAAGCTTGCGCAGTGCTGGGGCCATCTCCATCGGTAAGAATGGCCGGGTGAAAGCCGATTCGGTTTCATAATATCTATAGCCAGATGGACCTTTCAGGCCCAGTTCGGTTGCCATCTCACGCATAGTGAGGCCGGCGCGCTGGCGAAGCTGTCTTAAGCGTTGGGCGATGGGTGAGGCTCTCATGGTGGCAGTACCCTGCCCGATCTGAGAGGCAATTTCCTCGTCAATCACGTCGGCCTCGGACGAATGATAAATTCGTTGATATGAATAGCAAAAAAATTGTAATCCAGTTGCTATGAGCCATGCAGGATCCATCATTGCCAAGTTCGGCGGCGCGAGCAGCCTCGCTCGCACCCTCGGGCATCGACATGCGACCACTGTTCAGAGCTGGAAAAAGAGCGGAGTTATCCCCGCCAAACGACAGCAAGGCGTCCTCGATGCTGCTAAGCGGCTTGGGATCGATTTGTCGCCTGCAGATTTCTTCGAGGCCGGCGAGACGGTGTCGGACCGGTCAGAGGAGCGCGCGGCATGACGCGCTCCCGTGAATGCGGATTGGGTTGCCAACGCGTGTCGCGTCAGTCACACGGCCACAAGCTTCCTATGCCATCGGTGAGGCAACTCGTCGAAGGCGATGCCGAGGCGGCGGATCAGGTCGGTGATCGCCCATTGCAGGGGCAGCATCGCTCGTCCCCCAACGCTCGGGTCCACCTCGCGCCGGGGTCGGATCCATTCTGTCCGACCCCGGCCGCACCGGAACCGTACCGGGCGCTGGGGAGCCGCCCTCGGCACGCTTCCGATCTCTCCGGCGATTGCCGCCGGGCGATCCATGCTGGCGTGAGGGGAGGGCGTGTCAGCGCCCTCGCCATCGGTTCCGATCTGCTGCGTTCCAATGTCCATGGAGTCCCTCTCACCTGCGCTTCAATCGATAGCGCAGGAGCCGTTCCGAGATGCGACCCCATCCGTTCCGCGACGCGGAACAATTCGTTCCGAGCTACGCCGAAATGACAGCGGCCGATGGCATCGTTGATGAGATGCGCGAGCTGGTGCGCTTGGCCGCCTATCCGGAGGAACCCGGGGAGACGGTGAAGGGCTCCATCCGCAGGGCGTCGCGGCGCCTGCGCATCTCGTTCACGCAAGCCCGGCGGCTCTGGTACGGCAACCGCGCGTCAATCCTGGCGCACGAGGCCGACGAAATCCGCCGGCGTGCCGCTGTCGTCCTCCTGGAGGTCGAAGCCGCCGCCGATCGCAAACTCGAGATGGTCCGCGCCCGTCGCGCCGCCCTCCAACAGCGCGAGGATCGATGCGCCGTCTGATCGCCGCCGCCATGCAATGGACCTGTGCCGGCCTCTCGGACTGGTTCTACTGGCGTGCCAGGCGATGGAAGGCCTATCGCCTCCGCCTGCTGCGCAGGGCCCGCTGGCGCCGGAGCTGGAGGGTTCGGCAATGACGCCCCGCGATATCGAGCATCCGCTTGAGGAGCACTCCCTTGGTAAGGGAGTGCGCGAGAGTGCAGGCGACTTCGAGCATGTCGGTGATGCGCTAGCCCGGGCACTGGACACCATCGCCCGGGGGATGGATCCGACACTGGCGGAGATCGAAGCGGCGGCGATGGTCATGATCGCGAAGATCATGCGCTGGCCTCTGGAGCCGGAGGCTTGGAGCGATGCCGGCACCCTGCCTGATGACGAGCCGGATCCGTTCGCGGAACGAGGGGAGGCGATCTCACAGGAGGCCCTCGACGAGCGGCTGAAGGCCCTTGCCGAGATGGTGCCGCCGACCGACCCGAAGTCGATCGAGATCTACGGCATCGCGGCCAATGCGGGACCGAGAGCCGCCAGGCAGGCCATCCTTGATGCACTCTCGCGCGGAGAGTTGAGCCGGAACCAGGCCAACACGCTGGCTTGGGTGCTTGCCCTGGGGAGGCTCTGAGCGTGACCGTCATCCCGCTTCGGCCAGATGGCGCGCCGCAGGATATCGAAGCCGAGCAGTGGCTCCTTGAGGGGCTGCTGCAGGCGCCCAGCCGCGTGGCTGAATGCGCCGAGATCGTGCGGCCGGACGATTTCCACGATGAGGGCTATGGCGCCCTGTTCCGCGCGCTGATCGAGATCGACAGCCGCGGCACGCCGGTGACGACAGCGGACCTGATCACCATCATGGGCGCCGGCGACAGGGCGCAGGAGTGGCAGAACGCCATCGGCGCCATGCGGGGCAGCATGGCTGCCACCGATCTCCGAACGCTGAGCGGCTACGCCCGGAAGATTGCCGACACGGCAATGCGCCGAGCCCTGATCACCGTATCACAACGGCTCGCCCTGCAGGCGGTCGAAGGCAAGGACGCCACTGCCGTCCTGCGCGAGGCCGAGACTACTCTGGCGGACCTGGAGCAGCGCGGCGGCGGTGACAAGGGGCTGCGCGACATGGGTGCGGTCATGCGCTCGACCCTGCAGCACCTGGAGGCGGTGATGCGCGGGGACGCCGCCATCGCCGGGAAGCCGACCGGCGTCGGCGACCTCGACAAGGCTCTGGGCGGCGCCCGGAACGGCAACCTGATCATCTATGCGGCGCGGCCGGGCATGGGCAAGACCGCTCTAGCCATCAATGCGGCGGAGGCGACGGCCAGGGCCGGCGGCTTCGTCGCCTTCTACAGCCACGAGATGTCCCGAGAGCAGATCGGGCAGCGGATCATTGCCGCCAGGACCGGCATCCCGATCGACCGGCAGCAGAGTGGGCCGCTGACTCCCGAGGATTGGCGCCGCATCTGCGCCGTGTCGGCGGACATCGCGGAACTTCCCATGGAGATCGACGACGGCCGCCACAAGACCGTCGCCTCGATGGTAGCCAGCGCACGGCGCCTGCAGCGCCGGCGCGGCTTGGCGCTGATCGTGGTCGACTACATCCAGCTTCTGGTCGGCGGCGACACCAGGAACCGCGTCGAGGAGGTGAGCCGCATCACCCGGGACCTGAAGCTCGCGGCCAAGGACCTGGACGTGCCGATCATTGCCCTGTCGCAGCTCTCCCGCGAGGTTGAGAAGCGCGATGACAAGCGACCCTTGAAGAGCGACCTGCGCGACTCCGGCTCGATCGAGCAGGATGCGGATCAGATCGTGTTCATCTACCGGCCGGAGTACTACCTGCGAGAGCCGGAACGAAAGGAGGGAGAGGACGGCGTCAAGTTCATGGCGCGGCAGACAGCCTATGAGGAGCAGGCCCAGGAGATCCGCGGCCTGGCCGAACTGATTGTCGCCAAGAACCGGCACGGACGGGAGTGCACCGTCCGGTCGCATTGGGACGGGGAACGCCAGCGCTTCAGCGACCTGGATTGGAGGCGCTGAGCGTGCCGGCCAAGCATCCCTGGATGAAGTTCTTCCCCTCGGATTGGCAGGCGGAACAGCTGCTGGGCATGTGTAGCCTGGCCGCCCGTGGTCTGTGGATGGAGATGCTCGCGATCATGCATCGCGCCGACCCATATGGGCACCTTCTCGTGAACGGAAAGAAGCCGAGTGACGAGCAGCTTGCGGCGCTCGCCAGAGCTCCGGTGGACCAGGTACGGGCACTGACCCAAGAGCTGGAACAAGCCGGAGTGTTCAGCCGAACCCGCAACGGTACGATCTACTCCAGGCGGATGACCACGGACGAGAAGCGGCGCAAGGACGGCGAAACAGCGGCGAGAACCGGTGCGAAAGTGCCTGGTTCGCGTCGCCATCAAGTTGCTGAAAGAAAACAAGAAAGTAGGCCACCCCCTGGGGTGGTCGATAGGGCGGCATCGCAACCACCCCATCACCCAGAAGCCAAAAGCCAGAATATCCCCCTTCGCCCCCTTTCGTCGAAGAAGGTGACATCGCTCGATCAACTCGACATGGGCGAGTTGGAGGCATGGGCCATAACCGCGGCGCCAAACGCCAATGTCCGCCGGGAAGTGGAAAAGGCGAAGCTCTGGACAGCATCGAAGGGACGGCGCCACCGGGACGCAACGGCATTCATGAAAACCTGGCTGATGAAGGCCAGCGACGACGTCGGGCCGCCCAGCGAGCCCCTTGATTCGGGAGATCAGAAATTCCCGCCAGGCAGCGCGATTGCCCGTGCGATCGAGCGTGCCCTGACGCGCCTCGAGAAGGACAGGGCGAGGGAGATCTACCGCCTCGCTGAAACGTCCATGCCGGATGCTGAGCGCATGGCGGCAACCTATCTTGGAGAAGCAGCGTGACAAAACGTCGGAAAAGGCCAGGCCGCCCCCGGAGGGCCACGGCGCCGCGGCATCCGAGCGGGCAGGTGGTCCGCGAAACAGCCGAGCCCGTCACGCCAGAGCTCGCCGCGAAGCGTGCATCGGCGACCGGTGGAGGCGAGGACGCTTGGCGTGACCAAGTCGGCGGTACGGTGCTCGGCGCGCTCTACCGACTCGGTCGGCTGGCGCAAGACGAGAAGGAGGCGCCGGGCGTCGCCACCGGCCGGTATCTCGCCGGGCTCGACTATGCCGACCTGATGGAGCGCGTGGGCCGACAGATCGCGGCTCCCCGCGGCATGGTGCAGAAGCCCCAGGGGCGATCTCTGTCCGCCGACGATGCCGAAGCGTTCGCGAGAACCATGGCGCAGTACCGGGAGACGCTCGCCGCTCTCGGTAGGCTCGATCACCGCTGCCGCATCGCGCTCTCGCTGGCTTGTCCGGATCCGGCGGCGGACGTGGAGGCCCTGTTGCCCAAGGCGGTCTCCGCGGCTCCGCTGATTCGGGATGCGCTGGACGCGCTGGTGCGCTCGGCGCCGAGGATCAAGGCGGCGGGACGATCTGCAGTCGATGCGATGAAGGAGGCTGCATAGCCTCGCATCTGAGGCTTGTGCTCTCGCCTGAGATATGCTCAATTACCGAAATGCAGGGTGACGTCGTGCGCCCGAACAGAGCCCGCCCCGGGGTAACCGGCGGCGGGCTCTGCTTTTGGAACGCAGCGATCCGGCGTCCTGTTGTCCCTCCGTAGCAACCGGAGGAATCCGCTATGGATAAGGATCGCGTGGCCGGAGCTGCAAAGCAGGCCAAGGGCGCAATCAAGGACGCCGCCGGCAAGGTCACGGGCGACCGTGAGACTCAGGCCGAAGGCAAGATGGACAAGGCCGAGGGTAAGGTTCAGAAGGAAGTCGGAAAGGCGAAGGATGCCGTCCGGGACAAGCTGGACCGCTAGCCCTTGAGCTTCTGAAATCAGCCCGTCGCCGGGAGACCGGTGGCGGGCTTTTCGCTGATCAGAGCCTTTGCTATTCTGCCGATCCGGGTTATCGGCTGATGGGGACGATGAGTCTCCGCCAGCACCGGATTGCGAGGGTGGGCTTCATGCTCATCTTTGCCTCCAGGTTAACGACTCCGATCCGCCCCAGAGCAATCCGGGGCGGTTTTTCTTTCGGGAGCCGGCATGTCGTACCAGACGATCGACACGCCTCCACCGCCCGCGACCCGCGTCCTGTTCTACGGTGACGCCCTGGCCGGCGGGAAAGACCATGAGATCGGCTTCCGGATCGAGAGCACCCGCGAATGGTGGGAACGCATCTCGCCCACCGTCATGGAGCTGAGGACCGAGACGACGTCGACCTGGAGCGTGCAGACGATCCGGCCGACGCACTGGCGCTATCTCGACGCGCCGGATGTTTGATTTCCCGGACATCAACCGGCAGGAATCGAATGAAGCTGACACCTGCGGAGCGGGCTGCCAAATGGCGCCTGGAGAATCCCGAGAAATACGCAGCCAGCATTGAGCGTAGTCGCCAGCGCAGGAAAGAGCGCTGGGCGGACTTTCTCGCTGCTGAGCGAGCTCGGTATGCTGCGGACCCGGCAAGGAAGCTGGCGCAGCAGAAGGCGGCCAGACAGGCCGAACCGGAGAAGTTCAAGGCGCGTGTGCGCCGCTCACATGCTGCGAAGCCATACAAGGCAGTCGCGCACTGCGCGAAGAGACGAGCCGGGCCGGCTGTGCCGCCGTGGGCTGATTTGGTCGCCATCGAGCGGCTGTACGCGGAAGCCCACCGCCTGACGATTGAGACCGGTGAAAGGTGGGAGGTGGATCACGAAATCCCCCTTGCGCATGAGTTGGTTTCTGGCCTGCATGTGAGCGAGAACCTTCGGGTCATTCCGATGACCGAGAACAGGACGAAGTTCAATCGCTTCGTGCTTGATTGATTATCAAGAAATCAAGATGGCACACGGCGGCAGGCGCGCTGGAGCTGGACGGCCAAAGGGCGCAGCTTCGAGGATGAACGAGCGGGCGAGGGAATTGGCGGCGAACGGAGGAGTCACGCCGCTCGATTTCTTGCTCGGCATCATGCGTGACGATGGCAATGAGATGCCGATGCGTGTCGACGCCGCTAAGGCGGCGGCGCCATATGTGCATGCTCGGCTGTCCAGCGTTGAGGTGGGTGGCGCTGAGGACGCCCCCATCAAACTGGAGGTGGTGTGGCAAGCCGAGTGAGGCGGATCGTTATCCCGTACTCGCCTCGGCATGTCTTCTGCCCATATCACGAAAGGAAAGAGCGCTTCGCGGTGGTGGTGGCTCATCGCCGGTGCGGGAAGACGGTCGCGACGATCAACGACATGATCCGCCGCGCGATCCTGGACCGAACGGGTGACGCGAGGTTCGCCTACATCGCGCCTCTGTTCGTGCAGGCGAAGGATGTAGCTTGGCACTACCTCAAACGGTTCTCACAGCCGCTGCTCGCTACGCCTCCAAACGAGAGCGAGCTGAGGGTAGACCTGATCAACGGGTCCCGCATCCGGCTCTATGGGGCTGACAATCCTGATCGGATGCGTGGGTTGGCGTTATCGGGCGTCGTGCTCGACGAATATGCCGACATGCACCCGGGAGTGTGGGGCGAAGTCATCCGGCCGGCGCTTGCTGATCGGCAAGGGTGGGCGACCTTTATCGGGACACCGAAGGGTCGGAACAGCTTTTGGGAGATGTACGACCGAGCTGGGCGAGAGCCGGGCTGGATGCAGCTGATGATGCGAGCATCAGAGACCGGGCTTCTGCCGCCTGAAGAACTTGCAGCCGCTGCGAAGGATATGACTCCCGAGCAGGTGGCCCAAGAGTTCGAGTGCAGCTTTGAGGCTGCGATCCTGGGCGCCTACTACGGCAAGGGCATCGCCGAGGCCGAGCGCCAGGGCCGCATCACGGACGTGCCGTACGATCCGGATCTGCCGGTGCACACGGCATGGGATCTCGGGCGGCGGGACAGCACGGCGATCTGGTTCTTCCAGGTGGCCGCGAACCAGATCCGCTGGATCGACTTCTACGAGAACAGCGGTGAGGACCTTGAGCACTATGTGATGGTGCTGCGGTCGAAGCCATATCGGTACGGCACCGACTGGATGCCCCATGACGCCAAGGTCAAGGTGCTGGGGATGAAGAAGACCCGCGTGGAGACGCTGGTCGAGCTGAAGCGCAATCCAAGGCTGGTGCCGGACCACAAGGTGATGGACGGCATCAACGCCGGCCGGCTGACGCTGGAGCGGTCGTGGTTCGACAAGACGAACTGCGCGCTCGGGCTTGAGGCGCTGCGGCAGTACCGCACCGAGTACGACGAGAAGAAGAGGGCGTTCAGGGACACGCCGCGGCATGACTGGACGAGCCATTGCGCCGATGCGTTCCGCTATGGGGCGATGGCCTGGCGCGCGGTCGACCCGCCGGCAGCGCCGCCGCCTCCGCCGCCCCTGCGCGGCATTCGAGAGATGACCTTTGACGAGGCGCTGAAGCGGGTGCAGCGGCCGAAGCGGACGAGGATCTGAGCAACTTCAACGGAGCAATGTGATGAACGGTCCCCAGCATTTCTATGGTGGCACGACATTAGGCTTGGACGCCGATCTTGCTGTGGCCACGCAGCCGGCGACCTCGCTGGAGGTGATGACGGCTCGCGCCGAGAAGCTGGCGTGCTGGGCCGATGACCTGCAGAGCAGGCTGGATCGCAGCCTGCAGGCACTGGTAGGGCCGCGTGCTCCGGCCGCAGATTCGGAGCAGGCGCAGCAGATCCGCGCGCCAGGCGGCTATCTGGAGCAGCTGCATGAGCGCCTGGATCGGCTGGAGAATGCACTGAGGGCGATCGAAGGCGTGTCGGACGGCTTCCGTGGGGCTGTAGGCTGATCATGGCGGACACGGCGCGGCAGGACGTGGAGAAGACCGCCGCGCCTGACAGCACCGTCGCGCGCTGGGTGCGGGAGATCGACGCCTACGACAAGGCCATGCAGGGCTGGACCAAGCGCGGCAAGGAGATCACCAAGCGTTACGCCGACCAGAACGAGCAGAGCGACCAGCCGCGCGAGGCGCGCAGGTTCGCCATCCTCTGGTCGAACGTCGAGACGATCCGCCCGGCGCTCTATGCCCGGACGCCGCAGGCCACGGCGAGCCGGCGCTACAAGGACAACGACCCCATCGCCAAGCAGGCGTCGGAGATCCTGGAACGGGCGCTGAACTACTCGCTCGACGCCAACGACTTCGACGGCACGCTGCAGGACGACGTGCAGGATCTGCTGCTGCCGGGCCGCGGCTCCGTCTGGGTCCGGTACGAGCCGTCGATGAAGACGGTGACGCCGCCGCCTGATCCGCTGACAGGCGAGCAGCCCGAGCCGTTCGAGCAGCTCGACTATGAGCGCGTGCTGGCCGAGTACGTCGACTGGCGCGACTTCGGCCATACCGTGGCGCGGACCTGGCGCGAGGTGTGGGCGGTGTGGCGGCGCTCCTACCTGACCAAGGAGCAGTTGCAGAAGCGGTTCCCGAAGACGTGGTCGAAGATCCCGCTGAACCATAAGCCGGTGGCCGAGGGGCAGCAGGGGTCGACCGATGCCCCGTCCGTGACGGACAAGGCCGAAGTGTTCGAGATCTGGTCGAAGCGCGACCGCAAGGTGTTCTTCATCGTCAAGGGGATGGCCGAGCCGGCCGGCGTCGAGGATCCGTTCCTGCACTTTGACGGCTTCTTCCCGTGCCCGCGCCCGATCTACTCGTCTCGCACGACGAAGAGCCTGATCCCCACGCCCGACTACGTCTACTACCAGGACCAGGCGGAGGAGATCGACAAGCTCACCGAGCGGATCGGCAAGCTGGGTGATGCGCTGAAGCTGGCCGGCGTCTATCCGGCGGATGACAAGGGCAGCAACGCCATTGAGCGGCTGCTGGATCCGACCACCGACAACATCCTGATCCCGATCGACAGCTGGGCGGCATGGGCCGAGCGCGGCGGCGTCAAAGGCGTGATCGAATGGCTGCCGATCGACATGGTGGTCGAGGTGCTGAAGGGCTGCATCGAGGCTCGCAAGCAGCTGATCGAGGACGTCTACCAGATCACCGGCATCAGCGACATCCTGCGCGGCGTGTCCGAGGCCAGCGAGACGGCCACCGCGCAGAACATCAAGAGCCAGTGGGGCAGCCTCCGCATCCGCGACCGGCAGAAGGAGGTCGCCCGGTTCGCCCGCGACACGATCCGCCTGATGGGCGAGGTGATCGCTGAGGTGTTTCAGCCCGAGACGCTGCAGCAGATGACCGGCATGCAGGTGACCGACGAGGTGATGGCCCTCCTGCGCAACAACATGGTCCGCTGCTTCCGCATCGACATCGAGACGGACAGCACCATCGAGCCGAACGAGGAAGAGCAGAAGAAGAGCGCGACCGAGTTCGTCGCCATGGTCGGCCAGTTCCTGCAGCAGGCCGGGCCGATCGCTGCCCAGGCGCCGCAGATGATGCCGATGATGGGCGAGATGCTGATGTTCGCGGTGCGCAACTTCCGCGCCGGCCGGTCGCTGGAGGACGTGATCGAGCAGACCATGGGTGCGATGGCCCAGCAGGCCATGCAGCCGAAGCCGCCGGCGCCTGACCCGAACATGGTGAAGGTCCAGGGCCAGTTGGAGGCTGACAAGCAGCGCATGGGCATGGAGCAGCAGATGCAGGCCCATGAGATGCAGCTGAAGGAACAAGCACAGAACCACGACATGGCGCTGAAGGAGCGTCAGACGATGCTGAACGCAGCGATCAAGGCCGCTCAGCCGGCGCCGCAGCCGGCCGGGCCGAGAGGGCCTGTGCAGTGAGCCGCCGCCTGATCTGGCATCCCGTCCGCCGGGAGTGGGTTGAGCCCCATGAACGTCTGGTACGCAATGTTCGCTTCGGCCGCGCCCCGATGGTCATCAGCGGCCATCTCGACGACGTCCTGAACCACGCGGACGGGAAGCGGTACAGCGACAAGCGGGCCTACGAGCGCGCCGTGCGGGCCGCCGGCTGCGAAATCGTCGGCAACGAGCATCTGCCCGACACCAAGCCGGCGGAGATGCCGCCGGTCGAGCCCGACATCGTGCGGGCGCTGGAGGAATTGGGCGCCTGAGCCCGACTAGCGGCGCGGACATCAACCGCGGCTGCGCAACCCCGAAGGACGAATGACCGACCTGAGCAACGGCGCCGCTGACGCGGCTGTCGACGACGATCTGCATGCCGATCTGGCCGCCGCATTCGACATGCCGGCCGATGCTGGCACCACCGCCGACGCTGGCCAGCCCGACGCCGGAGCGCAGCCGGCACCGCAGGACGGCCCCACACGCGACGAGCAGGGGCGGTTCGCGGTGAAGCCAGTCGATGCCACTGCCAAGTCGCAGGACGCGCAGCAGCAAGCCGCGGCGGCGCAGCCGGCTCAGGCCGCTCAGCAGGGCCAGCAGCAGGCCACGCAGACGCCGCCGGCCGATGCGGGCGCGCTCCGCCCGCCGCCGGGCTGGTCAATCGGCGCCAAGGCCGCGTTCGCCGCCCTGCCGAAAGAGGTGCAGGAGGCCGTCGCCAAGCGCGAGCAGGAGGTCAACGACGGCCTCGCCAAGCTGGCGGAGTACAAGGGTATCGACAAGGCCTTGGAGCCCTACGCCGGCGCGATGACGATGCGCGGCGTGACGCCGGCTCAGGCCATCAAGCAGCTTTTCGATGCGCAGGCAGTCTTGGACCGCGATCCCGTCAACGGCATCGCGTGGCTTGCACGATCCTACGGGGTCGATCTGAGACAGTTCGCACCGCAGCCGGGCAACGGCCAGCAGCCGGGACATCAACCCAACCCGCTGGCGCAGTACCTTCAGCCACTGGTGCAGGAGATCAACGCTCTCAAGGGCCAATTCACCACGCAGCAGCAGCAGGCCGTCGAATATCAGCGTTCGACCGCCTTGGCCGAGATCCAGGCGTTCGCCGCCGATCCGAAGCGCGTCTATTTCGAGGATCTGAAGGACGACATGGCCCTTCTGATCCAAGGTGGGCGCGCGAAGGATCTGGGCGAGGCCTACGACATGGCCGCCTGGGCTCACCCGGAAATCCGCGCCGCGCTCATCAAGGAGCAGCAGGCCGCGGCACAGGCTGAGACCCAGCGCAAAGCTGCGGAGGTCGCCGCCAAGGCGCGGCAGGCCGGCGGGAGCCTCACCGGGGCACCGGTTCCGGGCTCGCAGAGCCTGGGCGCCGCCCCTCCCGACTCAATCGAGGCCGCTCTGAACCAGGCATGGTCCGAGGCGAGCGGTCGTCTGTGAGGTAGCCAATGGCATCCCCCAACCTGACGGAAATCGTCACGACCACTCTCCGGAACCGCTCCGGAAAGCTGGCCGACAACGTTTAACCATCGAGGACGTTGTAAAACCGGGTGAATTCGGTGAACGCTGAGATGCCAACACCGAGCCAAGACACTAAAGCAGCAGAATAATCTGCGAGAGTAGTGTAAGGTGTAACGACTAGGTCCCGCGCGAAAGCAGTAATGGACCCACGAGCGCCCGGCCCTGTTCTTCACAGCCAGAGAGGGGAATCCCGAATGGCCACGATCTACGCTCTGAGATGTCTCAAGTCCGACATGGCTTATGTCGGATGCACCAAGGGAAAGATTGCCAAGCGGATGCGGGAGCACCGCTGCCTCCTCAACCAGGGAGCGCACAAGGTCCAGAGGCTCCAGGAAGAATGGAAGCTGCACGGGCCTTTCGCCTTCGTCATCACGGCACTGGAGACGGTGCCGGATGACATCGAGGCGAAGCGCGAGGCTGAATTGCGGTGGCAAGATCACTTCGCCAAGGACGGACGGCTCTACAATGAGCACAGGACGTCATTCGCGCCGACACCGGAGGCGATCCGGAAGGGGCAACCGATCGCGACAGCGATGGTCGGGCGGAAGTGGACGGTGGAGGCCAACCTGAAGCGCAGGCTGGCACAGCTGGGCAAGCCCAAGGGGCACGGAGCGAAGATCAGCGCTACCAAGCGCGCCCGTCGTGAACAGGTGATGAGATAGTCTGCTCTGCAGCGAACAAGGAAGCTGCAGGAGCCCCGGATAAAGAGCCGGGGACGTAAACAGTAGGACGAAGAACAACGCGATCCTGGCCAAGCTCGCCAGCAAGGGCAATGCCAAGCCGGCGGCCGGCGGTCGCACGCTGGTGCAGGAGCTGGAATACGCCGAGAACTCGACGTTCCAGTACTACAGCGGCTATCAGCTGCTCGATGTCAGCCCGTCCGACGTGTTCACGGCGGCCGAGTTCGACTGGAAGCAGGGCGCCGTGGCCGTGACCATCTCCGGCCTGGAAGGCCGCGTCCAGAATGCCGGCAAGGAGCAGATCATCGATCTGCTGTCGAGCCGCATCCGGAACGCCGAGCGGACGATGAAGAACAACATCTCGCTCGGCTGCTACGCGGACGGCACCGGCTCCGGCGGCAAGGAGATGGGCGGCCTGCAGCTGCTCGTGCCGAAGGACCCGACCACCGGCACCGTGGGCGGCATCAACCGGGCCACCTGGACCTTCTGGCGCAACCAGCAGGTGCAGGACGCGACCATGACCAGCGCGACCATCCAGCCGAAGATGCAGCAGCTGTACCTGCAGTGCTCGCGCGGCAAGGACCAGCCGGACCTGGGCATCGCCGACAACAACGCCTACATGGCCTACTGGCAGTCGCTGAACCCGATCCAGCGGATCACCAACACCGATACCGCGAACGCCGGGTGGAAGAACCTGGAGTTCGTCGGCATGCCGATCGTCTTCGACGGCGGCATCGGCGGCGGATGCCCGGCCAACACGATGTACTTCCTGAACACGGACTACATCTTCTACCGGCCGCACAGCGCCACCAACATGGTCCCGATGGACGACGTCCGGGCGATCAACCAGGACGCCACGGTTCAGATGATCCTCTGGGCCGGCAACATGACCCTGAGCAACGCCATGCTCCAGGGCATCCTCTGGAAGTCGTAAGGAGGCGACCATGGCGCACAGCGTCTACACCATCGAGCCGGGCCTCGGGATCGACATCCTCGCGGCCCCGTCCACCACGCTCGCCGACTTCGGCGGTATCCAGCCGGGGACCAAGGTCGTCGGCTCGGACGGCCTGAACTACATCCTGGCGAAAGCGAGCGCCAACATCGCGGCGGCGACGGCGATCATCGTCACCCCGGGCACCGGATCGGCTGCGGCCGGCGCCGGCAGCTACAGCACCAAGGCCGGCCAGGCCGTGACCACCGGCCAGTACTTCTGGGCCATCGGCAACGCCGTGACCTGATCAACGAGGGGCGGTCTCCGGGCCGCCCCGCTTCTTTTGGAGACAATGATGCTCACCAACCTTCGTCTGCGGCTGATCAGCCTTCTGATCGGCACGGATCTGGCCGTGGTGGCGAACGTCGCCCACGCCGGCTTCGCGGTCGGCAAACGGTCGTGCCTGGTCAAAGCGAACTTCTACGCACCCGACGCCCTGTCCAAGGTCTGAACCATGGACAAACCCCTGTTCAAGACCAGCGACGGCCTGTGGCTGCGGCTGGAATGGCAGACGCGCGTCAACGACGCGGCGTCCGAGGCTGAAGGCCGGCCGATCCATGACCGCGTGCTGGTCGGCTACATCATCGTTCCGGGCAGTCGGGACGAGGTGAGCCGCGTCGTTGAGCGGCACCTGCCAGACGGCAAGATCGTGCCGGACGGCGACTGGTCGAAGCGCTTTGCCGACCATGTCGACGTGTTCAAGCGGGAAGGGGCTTCTGGCGCGCTGACCGGCACGCCCCTGAAGGCATGGCCGGTGATCGACGCCCGGCAGGCCGCAGACCTGGCCGCCCTGCAGATCCACACGGTGGAGGACATCGCCGACCTGTCGGACGGCAACCTCGCCAAGATCGGCATCGGCGCCCGCGAGCTGCAGGCGAAGGCCAAGGCGTTCCTCGCCGCCGCGAAGGGCTCGGCAGAGGTGCAGCGCCTGGCGGCCGAGAACGAGCGCAAGGACGCCCGGATTTCGCAGCTCGAACAGCAGCTGCGCGATCTGTCGAGCAAGGTCGAAGCCCTGATGACCGAGAAGCAGGAGGCCGCATGAGCCGCGACCGCAACGCCGCGCCGGATGTCGGCGCCAAGTTCAGCCTGTCGGACGACGGCGAGGAGCTGTTCAGCTTCGTCATCGACCACGGCACCACGATCGGCCCGCGCCCGGCGACGGACGAGGACCGGGAGAAGCACGCGGAGGCCTACGAGGCATTCCTGGCCAGCGTGGCTGAGCCCGAGGGCGATGATCCGGCGCCCAAGCGCCGCCCGGGTCGTCCGCGGAAGGCCTGATCCATGACGCTGCTCTCGATCGTCCAGGATGTCGCGCTGGAGGTTGGCGTGCCGGCGCCGACCGCGGTGGTGGGCTCCCTGGACCTGCAGACGAGGCAGCTTCAGAGGATCGCCCAGAAGGAGGCGACCGCGCTTGCCCAGCGGTCGAACTGGACGCGGCTGATCGTGCCGTTCGAGTTCACGACCGTCGCCGGCATGCCGCAGCCCGGCGCACTGCCGGCCGAGATGAACCGCCTGTCAGCCGGCCGCGTCATCTGGTGGGTCGACATGTTCCGCCCGATCCTGGGGCCGCTGACGCCCGAGGAATGGGCCGCGGCCATCAGCCGGCCCGTCAGCCCTGGCCTGTGGGGCTATTGGCGCATCATCGGCGAGGATCTGAACATCTACCCGGCGCCGGCGGACGGGCAGACGGTGCGTGGTGAGTGCATCAGCAGCAACTGGTGCATCCATGCCGGTACGCCGGAGACCTATGGCGACCGGTGGACAGCGGACACCGACACGACGCGGCTCGATGAAGAGCTGATCACGCTCGGCATGATCTGGCGGTGGCGGCAGACCAAGGGGCTCGACTACGCCGAGGACATGGCGACCTACGAGCGCCAGGTCGAGCAGGCGGCGGCGCGCAACGGCGGCATGAAGGATATCAACATGAGCGCCACCCGCTACCGCTGGCCGGGCTTCAACTGGTCGCAGACCATCAACGTGGTGTGACGTGGTGCGGACGGCTCTTCGCGCCAACCCGACACGGCAGCGGGTCTCCGTCGCTGGTACCATCCCGGCACCGGTCAAGGGCTGGATGGCGCTCGACAGCCTCGCGAAGATGCCCGAGGACAGCGCCGTCAAGCTGGTGAACTGGTTCCCGACGCCGACCGACGTGGCCCTGCGGCGCGGCTCGCAGATGTGGGCGCAGAACATCACCGGGCCGGTCACGACGCTGATGGTGTGGAAGGGGCCGACGCGGCAGAAGCTGTTCGCGGTCGGAAGCGGCAAGATCTGGGACGTCACCACGCAGAGCTTCGAGCAGGAGACGCTGTGGGACGTGTTTCCCGGCGCCCTGGCTCCGGCAACCGATTGGGATACACCGACGCCCGAGCCGGTCGAGACGCTGTGGGACGATGCGGAGATCGACAACAAGGTCGACACCGGGGTCGTCAGCCTGGACGGCTGGTGGCAGTGGATCAATTTCTCGAACAGCGGCGGCAACTGGCTGATCGCGGTCAACGGCGCGCAGCAGCGCCAGGTCTACGACGGGTCGACCTGGAGCACGGCGCCGGCCATCACGGGTGTGGACAGCGCGAAGCTGATCAACATCTTCGAGCACAAGCGCCGCATCTGGTTCATCGAGAAGGACTCCACCCGCGCCTGGTATCTCGACACCGACGCCATCGGCGGCGCGGCGACACAGTTCGACCTTGGCCCGCTCATGTCGGCCGGCGGCTACCTGGTGGCCGGCGGAAGCTGGACGATCGACGGCGGCTTCGGCCCGGACGACTACGCCTTCTTCCTGACGAGCGAAGGGCAGCTCATCGTCTATCTCGGGACCAACCCGAGCGATGCCAACAGCTGGGGCATCAAGGGGACCTTCCAGGTCGGCCGGCCGCTGGGGAGGCGCTGCCTCACCAAGGTCGGGGCGGACATCGCGATCACCTGCGAGGACGGGGTTATCTCGCTCGCGAAGTCGCTGACGCTGGACCGGTCGTCGGCGCAGCAGGCCGCGATTACCAAGAACATCCAGGATGCCTTCAACAACGCTGTGCGGGCGACAGGCGCTCTGCGTGGCTGGCAGATGATGTCCTACCCGGTCGGCACCATGGCGATCGTCAACGTGCCGACGTCGTCCGCTTCCGCCGTCCAGTATGTGATGAACACGATCACAGGCGCATGGTGCCAGTTCCAGGGCATGAACGCGGCCTGCTGGGCGCTAATGGACGGCAAGGCATATTTCGGCACCTGGGATGGGCAGGTGGGGCTGTCCGACAGCGGCGTCAGCGATGTGGGGGCGATCAGCCTCTCGGCCGACATCGTGACGGCCTTCAACTACCTGAAGCCGCAGGCGCAGCAGAAGCAGATGAAGATGCTGCGGCCGGTGATCCAGGGCGACACGACGGTCGCCCCGGCGGTCGACGTGTCCACCGACTTCTCCATCCGCACGCCGCAGGGCGTGTTGAGCCCGATCATCCCGAACGGGCCGCGGTGGGACTTCGCCATCTGGGACCAGGCCGTCTGGACCGAAGAGGTCCCGCAGGTGCGGCTCGAATGGACCACGGTGTTCGGGCTTGGCTACACCTTTGCCGCCACGATGAACCTGACGGTCACGCCGCCGCTTGGCCGCAACGACCTGATCGAGGGCGTGGATGTGCGGGTCGTGTCCTTCGACACGATCTATGAGCCAGGGGCCCTGATGTGAGGCTGCTCTACGGCGCAGACGAGGCCGTTGGAGCATGGGTGCAGAGCCGGATCCCGAGCATGCCGCGTCTCCCGGTGCCGTATGTCGGCATCGGCGTGATCCAGGGCGCGCAGCTCGTCGCGGGCGTGCTGTTCCACGGCTACAGCCCGGAGTTCGGAGCGATCGAGGTCAGCATCGCGGCCGACACGCCGCGGTGGATCAGCCGCAACCGCGTCTCGATGATCCTGGGATACCCGTTCCGCCAGCTCGGATGCGGGCGGGTAGGGGCGGCGATCATGGCCTCGAACAGCCGGTCGATCCGGCTTTGCGAAGGGCTCGGCTTCCAGCGTGAGGGGCTTCTTCGGCGAGGCTTCGGCCGCGATGACGCGGTTGTCCTCGGGCTGCTGAAGGAAGATTGGGAAAGGGGCCAGTATGGCAACGTTTCTTGACATGCTGCAGAGCGCGGCGGGCGGCGGCGACAACAACATCAACATGCCGCGGCTCAACCCGATCGTCGGACAGCCGCAGACGATGGACGCCCTCGCGCAGGCGGTCATGGCGCGCGGCACCGGCGGCCTGCAGCCTGGCTCGATGCCGGGCCGCGTCGCGATGCCGACCTTCAACTCCGGCTATGCCCAGCAGTACGGCAACCTGATGGACGCGATGATGAGCCGCTATCCGGGCCAGCTTCGGTAGGGTGGGTCGGTGTTCGATGCGCAGCCGAGCGCGCAAGCCCGAGCAGTGATGCCGCAGCAGCAGCCTGCCGCGCCGGCCGCACCGATGGCGCCGCCGCAGCCGCCGCAGACATCGGTCAAGCCGA
>NZ_JBCNNF010000309.1:0-8161 GCF_039594555.1 Inquilinus sp. | reverse complement strand
TCGGCACCGCCAAGCGCGAGCGCATCGCCAAGGAGGAGACCACGATCGTGGACGGGGCCGGCGGCAAGAAGGAGATCGAGGGCCGCATCGCCCAGATCCGGGCGCAGATCGAGGAAACCACCTCCGACTACGACCGCGAGAAGCTGCAGGAGCGGCTGGCCAAGCTGACCGGCGGCGTCGCGGTGATCCGGGTCGGCGGCGCTACCGAGGTCGAGGTCAAGGAGCGCAAGGACCGGGTCGACGACGCGGTGCATGCCACCCGCGCCGCGATCGCGGAAGGCGTGGTGCCGGGCGGCGGCGTCACCCTGCTCTACGCCGCCAAGGCGCTGGAGAAGCTGAAGGCCGCCAATGACGACGAGCGCGTCGGCATCGACATCGTCCGCCGCGCGCTGCAGGCGCCGGTGCGCCAGATCGTCGAGAATGCCGGCGGCGACGGGTCGATCGTGGTCGGCAAGCTGCTGGACGGCGCCGACATCAACCGCGGCTACGACGCCCAGAAGGGGGAGTTCGCCGACCTCTTGAAGGCCGGCATCATCGACCCGGCCAAGGTGGTGCGGATCGCGCTGCAGGACGCGGCCTCGGTCGCCGGCCTGCTGATCACCACCGAGGCGCTGATCACCGAGAAGGTGGAGAAGAAGCCGGCGGCCCCGGCCGCGCCGGGCGGCGGCGACTACGACTTCTGACGTTCCGGCGTTCTTCCACTGTCATCCTCGGGCTTGACCCGAGGATCCAGGGACGGCCAGAGCGGCTCTTGGTGGCCCCTGGATTGCCGGGTCAAGCCCGGCAATGACAGAGAGAGAGAGAGAGAGAGAGAGAGAGAGAGAAGGTCCGACGGCGGCCATGGGCTCCTCCCATGGCCGCTTCGCTGCCAATGCCCCGTCCTACTTTCCGAGGCAGCATTTCTTGTACTTCTTGCCGCTGCCGCAGGGGCACGGGTCGTTTCGGCCGACGTCCCGCGCCGGATTGATCGCGGGTTCGCCATACGCGATGGATGGCCATCCGCGCGGAACCAGCGGATCGTCCAGATCATCGAGCTCTTCATCCAGATCGTCGAATTCCTCGTCCAGTTCCCCTCTTGCATGCCGCACCCGGTATTCTTCAGAGAAGCTATACCAGGTCGACAGGGTGCCGACCGTATCCATGAACGGCATAAGGCGGCCGGCGATGAAGCCGGCCATCCGGTCCGGGTCATCGAGCGTCCGCCGGAGATCGTCGCGGAAGTCGTCGACATCCATCATCGCCACCGGCTCCAGGAAGTCGTTGATCAGCCGTTCTGCCGTCGGCGCCAGATCCTCGTAGCCCAGGGACGACACGGCCGTCGTCCATCCTATCCAAACAGCATTGTCGTCCCGTGGCTGCATGTGCTCGGCGAGATGGAGCAGATAGGCCTTCATCTCCTCGTCGGAGATCGCGCCCATGCGGCAGTGATAGGCCAGGGCTTCGAATGCAGCCTCGCGCACGAACTCGCCAGCGGCCGCGTCCTCGATGACCGCCTTCAGCGGCGCGAGATCGCCGTCGTAGGTGCCGATCAGGATCCGGTCGAAAGTCTCGGTGATGGCCTCGCCGAGAATCCGGTCCATCGCCTCACGGTTCCGAGCCAGGCGGCAGAGGACCGGGAAGGCCCGTGTCTCCATCCTCTCGCCGAGGAGGTGAATGACGAAGAACAGAACGGTTTCGATGTCCTCGGAACGGTCGTTGCCGTCGGCGTAGCGCTCCACCAGCTCGATGAATCGCGGGCCGGCCTCTTCCCAATGGTCCAACGCCCAATTCATCGCATCGACGGGCAGAACGCCGGCCGGGGCCTGTGCGAGAGCCCGAATCACCTCATCCACGGTCATGGAGGCCCTCCGCTTCGCTGCCGGCCGTCCGATCAGGATACCAGCCCTAGCCGCCCCAGGTCCGTTCCAGCACCCCGAACCAGTTCTCGGTGCCCAGCTTGCGCAGCAGCGTGTCGTCATAGCCATGGGCGCGCAGCGCTTCGAACAGCCGCGGCAGCCCGGCCACGTCCTTGATCGCCGCCGGCACGGTGGCCCCGTCGTAGTCGGAGCCCATGCCGACGCCGTCCTCGCCCAGCCGCTCGATCAGCGCGTCGAGGTGCCGGATCATGACCTCGAGATCGGTGTCGGCGTTCATCGACCCGTCCGGCCGCAGGAAGGCGGTGGCGAAGTTCAGCCCGACCATGCCGCGGCTCTCGCGGATCGCGTCGAGCTGCCGGTCGGTCAGGTTGCGCGCATGCGGGCAGACCGAATGGGCGTTGGAATGGGTCGCGACCAGCGGCGCCGAGGACAGCTCCGCCACGTCCCAGAAGCCCTTCTCGTTCAGATGCGACAGATCGATCAGGATGCGGCGCTCATTGCACAGCCGCACCAGCTCGCGCCCGGCCTCGGTCAGGCCCGGGCCTGTATCCGGCGTGCTCGGGAAGGTGAAGGGCACGCCATGGCCGAAGGCGTTCGGCCGGCTCCAGACGATGCCGAGCGAGCGCAGCCCTGCGGCATAGAGCAGGTCGAGCATGCGGAAATCGGTGTCGATCGCCTCGCAGCCCTCGATGTGGAACACCGTGGCCAGCGAATCGCGGGCGATGGCGGCGCGGATCTCGGCGACGCTGCGGCAGACGCTGAGGCCCCCTGCCCGCTCCAGCCGCAGCAGGATCGAGGCCATGGCGATGGTCGAGGCCTGGGCGTCGGCCAGCCCGAGCTCCGGCGGCAACGGCACGGTGTAGCTGCCGCCCTTCATCCGGTCGATCGGGCTGCCGGAGCCCTGCACCGGCGGCGGGAAGATCGCGAACATGCCGCCGACGAAGCCGCCTTTTCGCGCCCGCGGGAGGTCGAGATGGCCGGTCGTGGTGCCCTCGATGAAAGCCGCCTCTGCCGAGGCCGCGTGGGATTTCAGGAGGCGCAGCAGGACGTCATTGTGCCCGTCGAACACGGGAATGGGCGCAGGCTCGGTCATTGGGTCCATCATCTCGGAGGCGCGGCCGCGGGTCGGCCGGATGTCCGCGAGTTGAGCAGCCCCGGCGCACCCTGGCAAGGCGTCATGGCCGTCCGAGCCGCCGGGCGGCGACGCGCAGCTCGGCGCCCAGCACGTCGAGGAAGGCGCGGGTCTTCGGCGCTAGGTGCCGGGCCGAGGGGAACACCGCCTGCAGCGGCGAGGCCGGCGACGGCCAGCCCTCCAGCACCCGGACCAGCCGGCCGGCGGCGAGGTCCCCTGCCACGTACCAGATCGATTTCAGCACGATGCCGGCGCCGGCCAGCGCCGCCTCATGCGCCACCTCGCCGTCATTGCTCATGATGGTGCCGGAGACGGCGGCCTCGACCGGCGGCTCGCCCGGCCGCGCAAAGCTCCAGGCCGTCATCGGCGGGTCGCCATAGACGATGCAGGCATGGCGGGCCAGCTCCGCCGGCGTCTCCGGCCGGCCGTGCCGGGCCAGGTAGTCCGGCGCGGCGCAGGCCACCCGCCAGTTCGGCGCCAGCTCCCGCGCCATCAGCGTGCTGTCGGGCAGCGCCGCCTGGCGGATGGCGAGGTCGATGCCGTCCCGCACCAGGTCCAGCACCGCGTCGGTGGCGGTCACCTGCACCCGCACCTGCGGGCAGTCCGCCTGGAACCGGGCCAGGATCGGCGCGATCCAGCGGCGGGCGAAGGCGGCCGTGGTGGTCACCCGCAGCAGGCCGCGCGGACGGCCGTCGCCGCCCACCGCCTCCTGTGCCGCTTCCAGCTCCGCCAGGATGCGCAGCGCCCGCTCGTGGAAGGCCGCGCCCTCCTCGGTCAGGCTCAGCCGCCTCGTGGTGCGCTGCACCAGCCGGGCGCCCAGCGCCGCCTCCAGCCGCGCCAGCCGCTTCGACACCACCGCCAGCGACAGGCCGAGATCCCGCGCCGCCGCCGACAGGCTGCCGGACGCGGCGATGCGGGCGAAGACGGCGATGTCGGCCAGGTTCTCGATCGGGCCCATTCTCAACGATCCGGAAAGAGTGGTTTTCCAGAAGCGAGTATTATTTCTAGAACGCGGAGGATCCAGATTTTCGCGACCATCGGCCGGAGGGGTCGGCGGAGAGCGAAGGAGAGAGACGATGGGCGATCTTTCGGGCCAGCGCGTGCTGGTGGTGGGCGGCAGCTCGGGCCTCGGCCTGGCGGCGGCGCAGGCGGCCGCCGGCCTGGGCGCGGCGGTGACAGTGGCCTCGCGGTCGCAGGAGAAGATCGACGCCGCCGTCGCCGCGATCGGCGCCGGGGCCGAGGGCCGGGTGCTCGACACCACCTCGGACGCCGCGGTCGAGGCCTTCTTCGCCGGCGGGACCGTCTACGACCATGTCGTGGTCACGGCCGCGCAGACCAAGGTGGCGGCGGTGCGCGAGCTGCCGCTGGCCGACGCCTTCGCCTCGATGAACTCGAAATTCTGGGGCGCCTACCGCGTCGGCCGCGCTGCGCCGATCCGCGACGGCGGGTCGCTGACCTTCGTCACCGGCGTGCTGGCGATCCGGCCGCGCAAGGGCGCCGCGATCCAGGGCGCGATCAATGCCGGGCTGGAGGCGCTGGCCCAGGGCCTGGCGCTGGAGCTGGCGCCGGTGCGGGTCAACACCGTCTCACCCGGCCTGGTGGTGACGCCGCTCTACGACCGCATGGCCGCCGATGCGCGCCAGGCGATGTATGACCGCGCCGCCGCGACCCTGCCGGCCGGGCTGGTCGGCCAGCCGGAGCATATCGCCACCCAGATCCTGGCCTTCATCACCAACCCTTACGCCACCGGCAGCACCGTCTATATTCATGGCGGCAGCGCCCTGGTCTGACGGCGGGCCTTTCCCGCAGCACGGAGCCACTCCATGAACATCGACCTGTCCGGTAAAACCGCCCTCGTCACCGGCTCCACCACCGGCATCGGCTTCGCCATCGCCCAGGGCCTGGCGGCCGCCGGGGCCGAGGTGATCGTGAATGGCCGCAAGCCCGCCGCGGTGGCGGAGGCGATCGGGCGGATCGGCGAGGCGGTGCCCGGCGCCAAGCTGCGCCCGGCCGTGGCCGACGTCTCGACCGCCGCCGGCTGCGCCGAACTGCTGGCGGCGGTGCCGGAGACCGACATCCTGGTGAACAATGTCGGCATCTTCGAGATGAAGGAGTTCTTCGACATCCCGGACGAGGACTGGACCCGGTTCTTCGAGGTCAACGTCATGTCCGGCGTGCGGCTGTCGCGCGCCTATCTGAAGGGCATGCTGGCGCGGGACTGGGGCCGGGTGGTGTTCATCTCCTCCGAATCCGGCCTGAACATCCCGGTGGAGATGGTGCATTACGGCTTCACCAAGACGGCGCAGATCTCGATCGCCCGCGGCCTTGCCAAACTGACCCGCGGCACCGGCGTCACCGTCAACTCGGTGCTGCCGGGCCCGACCATGACCGAAGGGGTCAAGGAGTTCCTGCGCGAGATGGCTCAGGAGGGCGGCAAGTCGATCGAAGAGGCGGCGACAGAGTTCGTGCGCACCCACCGGCCGACCTCGATCCTCGGCCGCATGGCCACGACCGAGGAGGTCGCCAACATGGTGGTCTATGCCGTCTCGCCCCAGGCCGCGGCCACCAACGGCGCGGCGCTGCGGGTCGATGGCGGCGTCGTCGACGCGCTCACCTGATCCCGGTTGTCGCCGCCGCGGCGGAAGTCGCGCGGCGACCGGCCGGTCTGCTTCGTGAACAGCCGCGAGAAATAGGCTGGGTCGTTGAAGCCGAGGGCGTAGGCCGCCTCGGCCACCGGGGCGTTGGTGTAGAGCAGCAGGCGCTTGGCCTCGAGCAGCAGCCGGTCCTGGATCAGCCGTGCCGGCGGCGCGCCGGCCACCCGGCGGCAGGCGGACCAGAGCTGCTTCGGGCTGACTGCCAGGGCACGGGCGTAGTCCTCGACCTCGTCATGGGCGCGGTAGCGCTGCTCGATCCGCTCGCGGAACCGGGCCACCAGCAGCGCCTGTGGCCCGGGCGCCGCCCGCTCCCCGCCCCCGGCCTGCGGCGCCAGGCGCAGCACCTCGACCAGGATGCCGACCAGCAGCGCCTCCACCGCCGCGGCGCGGCCGGGTGCCAGCCAGGCCAGTTCGCGCGACAGCCGGCCCAGGCTGGCGCGCAGGAAGCCCTGGTCGGTGACCGGGATCACCGCCAGCGCGTCGAACAGCGGCCGGAACTCCGGCTCGCGCCGCACCAGCTCGCGCAGATAGGCGTCGGACACGGTCAGCACCGAGCCGACCGTCTCCGGCTGGAAATCGAAGCCGTGCACCAGCCCGGCCGGCACCAGCAGCAGGCAGGGCGCGGGCAGCCGGATCGACCGCCCCTCGGCCCGCACCACGCCACCGCCGCGGGTGAAGTGGAAGACATGGTTCAGATTGGCGTGGGAATGCGCCCGGATGGTCCAGTCGCTGGGCCGGCTGCGATCCTCCAACGCCTCCAGATGCAGGAACCGGTCGTCGACCGTCCGCGGCGCCTCGCCATAGAGGAAGAAGCTGGGAATCGCTGGTGTGTACACGGCAGCCTCGCCCCCTGAGCGCCGGCTTCGCGCGGCCGGCCCGGGAAGAAATGTCCAAGTTTTCCGAGGCCGCGTCCATGGCTTTCCGTGCCGCTGCATCTAGCATCCGGGGAACGACAGGCTCCGGGAGGCCCCATGCGCACCCAGATCGCGATCATCGGCGCCGGACCGGCGGGGATGGTGCTGGCCCATCTGCTGCACCGCGCCGGCATCGGCGTCGTGGTCGTCGAGCGCCGCAGCCGCGACTATGTCGAAGGCCGGGTCCGCGCCGGGGTGCTGGAGCAGGGCACGGTCGACCTGCTGGACCGGCTCGGCCTCGCCGACCGCCTGCATCGCGAAGGGCTGCCCCATGCCGGCACCAACCTGGCGGTCGACGGCGAGCTGTTCCGCATCGACATGCAGGCCCTGACCGGGTCCTGCATCACCGTCTACGGCCAGCAGGAGGTGATGCGCGACCTGTTCGACGGCGCCGAACAGCGCGGCTTGGCGGTGGTGTTCGAGGCCGGGGACGTGGCGCTGCACGGCATCGACACCGGCCACCCCTTCGTCACGTGGCGGCAGGACGGCGCCGAACAGCGCCTGGACTGCGACTTCATCGCCGGCTGCGACGGCTTCCACGGCGTCAGCCGCGGCTGCATCCCCGACGGCGTGCGGCGCGAGTTCGAGCGGGTCTATCCCTTCGGCTGGCTGGGCGTGCTGGCCGAGGTGCCGCCGGCCCATCACGAGCTGATCTATGCCAACCACGAGCGCGGCTTCGCCCTGGCCAGCATGCGGTCCGCCCATCGCAGCCGCTACTACGTGCAATGCCCGCTGGACGATCGGGTCGAGGACTGGCCGGACGATCGGTTCTGGGACGAGCTTTGCCTGCGTCTCGGCCCGCAGGCGGCGGTGGTGCGCGGCCCGTCCTTCGAAAAGAGCATCGCGCCGCTGCGCAGCTTCGTGTCCGAGCCGATGCGCCACGGCCGGCTGTTCCTGGCCGGCGACGCCGCCCATATCGTGCCGCCGACCGGCGCCAAGGGGCTGAACCTGGCCGTGTCCGACGTGGTCATGCTGGCCGAGGCGTTCGAGGAGCACTACCGCGACCGCTCGGCTGCCGGCATCGACGGCTACTCGGCCCGCGCGCTGGCCCGGGTGTGGAAGGCGGAGCGCTTCTCCTGGTGGTTCACCGGCCTGACCCACCACTTCCCCGACACCGGCCCGCTGGAGCGCCGGCTGCAGCGCGCCGAACTCGATTACATCCGCGGCTCCCGCGCCGCCCAGACCGTGCTGGCCGAGAACTATGTCGGGCTGCCGATCGTCTGACTTCCCTGTCGTCCCTCACCGTCATTGCGAGGAGGCGAAGCCGACGAAGCAATCCATTGTCCCGCACGAGCTGCGGGATGGATTGCTTCGCTGCGCTCGCAATGACGATGGTGGCGGTTGCGAGAGGACGCCTCCTACCCCGCATCCGCCAGGATCATCTCCGCCCCCTTCTCCGCCACCATCATGGTCGGGGCGTTGATGTTGCCGGCGGTGACATTGGGGAAGATCGAGGCGTCGACCACGCGCAGGCCCTGCAGCCCGTGCACCCGCAGCCGGGCATCGACCACCGCGGTCGCCGCGTCCGGCCCCATCGCGCAGCTGCCGCACAGATGGTAGATCGAGCCGCTGTTGGCCCGGAACCAGCCCAGCAGCGCCGCGTCG
>NZ_JBCNNF010000308.1:0-8162 GCF_039594555.1 Inquilinus sp. | reverse complement strand
GGGCACCGAGACCTACGACATCCTCGGCATCGCCGACGGGCTGAAGCCGCGGATGGAGATGGTGCTGACCATCACCCGCGCCGATGGCAGCCGCCAGGACGTGCCGCTGCTCTGCCGCATCGATACGCTGGACGAGCTGGAGTACTTCAAGAACGGCGGCATCCTGCAGTACGTGCTGCGCAGCATGGTGAAGGCGGCGTAAGCCGGCCCATCACCGGACAGCCTTCGGAGAGGCCCGGCGCGAGCCGGGCCTTTCTGCTTTTGGGCCTCGCTCTGCTGCATGCCGCGGCCGACATCATCAAGGGTCCGTCCCAGGCGATGCGGCGTTCTGCCGCGATCCTCGGCGAGACCGGCGCGGCACCCGCCCCCGGGGTGTGACGGAACGGCGAAAATCCCGCCATCGAGCACTTCGCGGAGAACCAGATGGCCTCTCGCGCCTTAATGCTCCGGCGGCGAGAAAACGGGCCTGCCGCTTCGGCCCGAGGGAAGAAGCGCCGCCGCCCGGACGTCATGTGGACGGACGGAGTGGAGCAACAGATACGAGGGGGCCGGATGCCCATCGATGAGATCGGCGCAGCGGCGCTGGCGACGCCGAGCCAGGTTCTCGAAGTCACGGCGGCGATCGTCGCCGCCCATCTGCGCGGCACCACGACCTCTGCCGCGCATGTGCCGGAGATCATCCGGCAGGTTTATGACGCCCTGACCGAACTGGTCGAGGGCTCCGGGGCGGAGGAGGCGCCCCCAGCTGCGGTCGATGCCGCCAAGCGGCCCATCGCCGTCGTGCCGCCGGTCGCCGCCACCGCCCTGCCCTGGCGCGAGACCACGGCCCTGCGCGGCATGCGCGCCGGCACCAGGATCGGCGAAACCCCGCGCGAACGGTTCCTGTCACGCTACCGCTGAACCGGGCTCAGGGGCCTCACCAGCAAAAAGGGCGGCATCCGCGCAGGATGCCGCCCTTTTGCTTCAGTGCTCGATGCGGACCGTCAGGAAACCACGAGGTTCGCAGCCGACTCCCGGCCGTCGCGGCCGCGCGCCAGCTCGAACGTGACCTGCTGACCCTCGTTCAGGCTCCGCAGCCCCGCGGCTTCGACCGCCGAGATGTGGACGAACACGTCCTTGCCGCCGTTGTCCGGCTGAATGAACCCGAAGCCCTTGGTGGTGTTGAACCACTTCACGGTACCAGTCGCCATACGTCTTCACTCCATAGGCCGCCGAAGCGGCCGTCGTTCACGGCCGAATGAGATCCCGGCCGGTCGGCCAAGTGAGCCGAAGCCAGTCACATAGGCAGCCTTCCGGCCCTCGCCTAGTCACCGGATGCAGATTCGACCGAAACTTGCGCGCGCGACCGGCCGGGCGGATCAAGCCGCAAGCGGCTGGAATATCGAGATATGTCGCCGGAGGCGGTCCCGGCGGCGGATCGTCGGCCTGCGCAACGATCGGGCGACGCCCCCATTTACCCGCCGGTCTGGTCGGCAACGTGGTGGCCACAGATTTCAATGAGCCCGCCGTTCTCAGAACCTATCACATCAGCGGCCGATTCTGATTTGATTCGTCTCACCGAACCCTGAGGCCATGATATCGAGGATTCGGCTATGACAAATTTGAACCGGAACGAAAGGGCCTACAGAGATCAAATTTTAGGCAGTCTCAGATTCGCTCTTACCAATCCCAGGCCTGCCGCGGCTTCCAGGATTTTAACCGTTCATTCACAAAATGCTCATGGCATTTCCCTCAGCTCCCGTGATGAACTCTGTGTGTAGACATAAGGGAAATCTTGTGATGATTCATGCAACGGTCACGATTCTGAGTATTATGCCTGTGGGCATAAGGTTTCCCCCATAAAGGAGTATTCAGTCATGCCAAATCTGATCCTGGGCGGACTGGGCGACGACATCCTTGTCGGCGGCACCGGTGACGATCTGATCATCGATCCCTGGGGCAATGACCGGATCAACGGTGATCTCGGTAACGACACCATTCTGGCAGGCGAAGGCAACGACGTCGCCAAGGGTGGCAGTGGCCTCGACAACATCGACGGCGGCTCGGGCAACGACCTGATCCGCGGCGACGACGGCAACGATATCCTCACGGGCAATCTCGGCGACGACACCGTCCGGGGCGGCACCGGTGACGACCACATCAACGGCGACCAGGGCAACGACACCCTCTACGGTGACGACGGCAACGATTTCATCTTCGGCGGCCAGAACATCGACCATCTCTATGGCGGCGCCGGCAACGACCATCTCTTCGGCAGCGAGGGCAACGATGCCCTCCATGGCGGCCTCGGCGACGACGTTCTCGCCGGCGACAACGGCCGCGACACACCGCGCACCGATGTCGGCGAGGGTAACGACAAGCTCTATGGCGACTCCGGCAACGACACTCTCATCAGCGGTGACGGCAGGGACTATCTGACCGGCGGCGCCGGCGACGACACCTTCCTGTTCCGCTTCCACGACCCGAAGTTCGGCTCGATCCAGGGCTTCACCACCGTCACCGACTTCGATGCGGCGCACGACAAGTTCGCCTTCGACGCGAAGGGCATCGGCACCGACGGCGCCGGCGCGAACTTCGTCAACCACGCCTCCGGCGGGTCTGGCAGCGCGGTCGACACCTTCTACAGCGGTGCGGCCTCAGGCGCCAATGGCGAGCATGTGGTGGTGATCACCGACCAGAGCTTCGCCTCGGGCTCCGCTGCTGCGCAGGGGGTCTCCGGCGAGGCCGCCGGCGACATCATCGCCTACTACGACAGCAAGAGCGGCACCGCGAACCTGGCCTATGTCACGTCGGCCGACCATGCGGATGTGTTCGCCGAGTTGAGCAACGTGCACAGCGTGGACGACCTGGCCGCGCTGCACCTGACGGCGTCGGATTTCACCTACGTCTGACCCGACGGGCTTGTACCGGACCGCGCCCCGCCTCACGGCGGGGCGCTTTCCTTTTGCCAAGCGGCTCAGGCCTGGGGCGCGAGCTTGTCCTGGGTCCGGGTCGCGAAGTCGCTGGCGTCGTGCCGCTCGTGCAGCTGCTCCGACGGGTCGCCGGACAGGCGGTTGACGATGCGGCCGCGCTTCACCGCCGGCCGGGCGTCGATCGCCTTGGCCCAGCGCTGCACGTTCTTGTAGCTGGCCAGGTCGAGGAACTCGTCGGCGCGGGTGTAGGACCGGCCGAGCGCCAGGCCGCCGAACCAGGGCCAGTTCGCCATGTCGGCGATGGTGTACTCGTTGCCCGCGACATACTCGGTTTCTGCCAGCCGCCGGTCGAGCACGTCGAACAGGCGCTTGGCCTCCATCGCATAGCGGTTGATCGCATATTCGATCTTCACCGGGGCATAGACGAAGAAATGACCGAAGCCGCCGCCGAGGAACGGGGCGCTGCCCATCTGCCAGAACAGCCAGGACAGGGTCTCGGCGCGGGCCGGACCGGAAGCCGGCAGGAATGCCCCGAACTTCTCGGCCAGATGCATCAGGATGGCGCCGGATTCGAACACCCGGACCGGGGTCGGGCCGCTGCGGTCGACCAGCGCCGGGATCTTCGAGTTCGGGTTGGCGTCGACGAAGCCGCTGCCGAACTGGTCGCCGTCGCCGATGCGGATCGGCCAGGCGTCGTATTCGGCGCCGCTGTGCCCCGCGGCCAGCAGCTCCTCGAACAGGATCGTCACCTTCTGGCCGTTCGGCGTCGCCAGCGAATAGAGCTGGAACGGATGGCGGCCGACCGGCAGCTCCTTGTCATGCGTCGGCCCCGCGATCGGGCGGTTGGTGCTGGCGAAGGCGCCGCCATTCGCCTTGTCCCAGGTCCAGACCTTCGGCGGCACGTATTCGGAGGACTCACTCATGCTCTTGGCTCCCGGTGGGGCTGAGAGGAATCACGGCGTTCGATAGAGCCTCGACCCTAGACCCCGATCGCCGCGGAATGAAGCGATTCCGTTGCCATCGCGTTCATGATCCGGGTTTGTTCCGTTCGCAAGGCGACCGCGGCGCGCGGTCGGCGGCGGTGTAGCGCAGCAGAAGCCTCTGAAGGCGGCCGCGGCTGCCGTCGGCGGTAAAGTCGACCGCGGTCAGCGCCACCTGGGCCGAGGGAAAGCGCCACAGGCGGGTGACCAGCCCGGCCTCGACCACGCAGCTTTCGGCCGGCGGCCCCAGCCGGGCATGCAGGTCGTTGACAAAGGATTGCAGCTCCGACGGGCCCGGGATCGGCGATCGCCGCTCGAACAGGATCTGCGCCAGCCTTCCGTCCTGGCGCGCCAGTTCCGGCACCAGGTCGAAGGCGATGCCGCCGACCACCACGTTCCGGACCATGCGCTCGGCATAGAGCGGCCCGAAATCCCAGGGCGGCGACAGCGGCACGGCCTGCGGCAGGGCGGCGTCGACCTGCTGCGCGGTCATGCCCCAGGTCAGGCCGTTCCAGCCGGGGATGTCGGTCTCGGCGGCGAAGGCATGGGACGAGAGCAGAAGCCAGGCCGGCGCGACAGCCAGGCCGAGGCGCCTCATCCCCGGTGCACGATGTGCGGCCGCTGCCCGTCGATGCGGGGCCAGCGGATGAAGGCGATGACGAAGAGCACGATCGGCACGATGGGCGGCACCAGCAGCAGCAACGACCACAGCGGCGTCACCCGCGCCTTGACCAGCGCATAGGCGGCGAAGCTCATCAGCAGCACGATGTAGATGCCGATGACAAGGTTGGTGCCCCAATGCGGCAGCATCCCCATCCAGCCCGGACCGTAGATCGTTGTCAGGACATCGAGGATGTCACTCACCGCTTCGCCTCCATGGCGGCGATCGCCGGCCAGCGGCGGAACAGCAGCACGGCGAAGACCAGCACCAGGCCGATGCTGGGCAGCAGCGCCAGCAGCGACCAGGCCCAAGAGAACCCCGCCCGCCGCAGGATCAGGATGAAGCCCGGGATCGTCAGCAGCGACAGCAGGAGGCTGTGGCCGGCCTGGCTGTAGAGGAAGTCGACCAGCGTCATGCCCGACCGATCAGTGCGCGGCCGCCGCCGGGGCGGATGCCGCCCGGGCCGAGGCGCGCTGGCGCACGCTGTCCGACTTCAGCTGGCCGCAGGCGGCGAGGATGTCGCTGCCGCGCGGCGTCCGGATCGGGCTGGCGTAGCCGGCCTCCATCAGGATGTCGGCGAAGCGCTCGATCGCCTCCGGCGTCGAGCATTCGAAGGGCGCGCCCGGCCAGGGGTTGAAGGGGATCAGGTTCATCTTCGCCGGGATGCCCTTGAGGATGCGCACCAGCTGGCGGGCATCGGCCGGGGTGTCGTTGACGTCCTTCAGCATCACGTATTCGAAGGTGATGCGGCGGGCGTTGTTGACGCCGGGATATTCGCGGCAGGCGTCCAGCAGCTCCTTGACCGGGTACTTCTTGTTGATCGGCACGATCTGGTCGCGCAGTTCGTCGGTCACGGCGTGCAGCGACACCGCCAGGTTCACGCCCAGCTCCTCGCCGCAGCGCTTCATCATCGGCACCACGCCGGCGGTCGACAGGGTGATGCGGCGGCGCGACAGGGCGATGCCCTCGGGGTCCATCACCAGCTTCAGCGCGCGCTTGACGTTCTCGAAATTGTACAGCGGCTCGCCCATCCCCATCATGACGATGTTGGTGAGCTGGCGGTCATCCCCTTCCCGGCCCCAATCCTCCAGGATGTCGCGGGCCAGCATGACCTGGCCGACGATCTCGGAGGCCTCGAGGTTGCGGACCAGGCGCTGGGTGCCGGTGTGGCAGAACTTGCAGGTCAGGGTGCAGCCGACCTGGGAGGAGACGCAGAGCGTGCCGCGATCCTCCTCCGGGATGTGCACCGATTCGATCTCCTGCCCGTCTTCCATCCGGGCCAGCCACTTCTTGGTGCCGTCGAAGGAGTCCTGCTGCCGCACCACCGCCGGCCGGTCGAGGGCGAAGCCCTCCGCCAGCTTGGCGCGCAGACCCTTGGCCATGTCGCTCATCGCCTGGAAATCGGTGGCACCGCGCTTGTACATCCAGCCGAACAGCTGGCGCGCGCGGAATGCCGGCTCACCCAGGGTCGCCAGCGTCTCCGCCAGTTCGGCACGGTCGAGCCCGACCAAGTTGATGCGGCCGTCGGCGCGGGGCGCGGGCGGCGCGAAGGTGGTGGCGTGCGTTTCGATACCCATGGGACCTCCGGAAGGCCCTGAAATGGCGATGGCCCCTCCCATAAGGAAGGGGCCGAGCCGTTTTACATCAACAGCGGCGGTCTGGCGACCGCCCGGGACCAAAACCCGCGGTCAGGCGCCGCAGGCTTTGTTGATCTCGCCCAGCGCCGCCGAGATGCCGGCGAGGGAGAAGGTGTAGTTGGTGCCGGTGCCGCGCGAGGAGGTGGCCTTGACCGTCAGGGTCGACCCGCCCTTCATCGCCGCGACCAGCGCGTCATCCGCCGCCGCGTCGCGCGACCAGGCGGTGTTGCCGTCGGTGAACAGCTGGAAGTTCTTGCCGCCGATCGTCAGGGTGACGTCGGCCCCCTGCTTCAGCGTGTAGCCGACCTGCAGGCTGACGACGTTCTTCTGCTTCTCCGCCGGCCGGTTGGTGACCAGGATGAACACGTCGCCATGGCGAACATTGGCGGGCTCGGCCTTGGTCGGCTTCGAGGCGATGTAGCAGGCCTTGCCGCCATTCTCGGTGAACTGGAAGGCGTGCCAGTCGCGGCTGGAGGAGATGTACTGCACGTTCTGCGCCGAGGCCGTTCCCGGCACGGCGACGCCGGCCGCGACGGCAAGGCCGGCCAGGGCACCGAGGACAAGATTGCGAGGACGGGTTCTCAGCATAGCGCCACTCTGATTCGGGGTTGCAAGGCTGGACGACGCGGCCCGATGCGACCCCACGACATACATGGAATTGTGCGAGACGGGAACCACCCGAACGCATACCGGATTGTTATTCCCGTCCTATCGGCATTTGGGGTTCCCGTCGCCACCCCCTGCCGGCTCGTCGCGTTGCCCCTCCCATCTGGCAGAACCCTTCGGACCACAGCCATTTGAGCCGACCGGCCCCTTCTGTTCTCCCCCTCCCCTCGCCGTAGGGGCAGGGGAAGGGGGTTTTCGACGCAAGGACCAGCTCCTCATGATCCGGCCCTGACAGCAGGAGCCTGTCCGCGCGCGGACGCGCGCAGGCCCCTCCCCCTACCCCTCTCGCAAAGGGAGCGGGAGTGTGGAAGGCGGGCAGGCCGGTGGTGTCTTCGTAGATTGGGTTCGCAGCACGCGAACCCAACAGAGGCTCGGGCGGCAGGATGTTGGGTTCGTCAGGGCGAACCCAACTCGCACCGTCGAGCCACCCGACGCTCAGCTGCTGTTGGGTTTCGACGGTGCCGACATGAGCCGGCTGGCGACGGCCTCCTCAGGCCCGGCGGTCTCTGCCACCACGTCGACGGTCACTGCTGCGTCGATACAGCCCGGCGGTAGCCAGGACGGGTCGGGCGGGAGGCCGATCCTGCGGCTCACCTCGCGCACGAACTCTTCGGCTGACACGTTCGCACGGAGGCCGGGCGCCTTGCGACACCCGGCCCGAGGATGCGCTACAGCACGAAATCGGCCGCCGTCAGGGCATGGTCGGCGTACACGGTGATGATCGAGTCCGGGACCTTGTCGCCGGTGGTCTCGAGATAGACGCCCTGGCGGCCATCGCCGAAATCGACGATCCGGATCTGGCCGGCCGCGGTGAAGCCGCCGGTGCCGAAGGTGAAGGCGGTGTTGCCATTCGCCTCGTTGCCGTCGGCGTCGATGCCGGACAGGTCGATCCGGTCGCCCGTGGCGAAATCGGCGATCACGTCCTTGCCGGCCGACGCCACCGTGCTGTCGGCGATGCTGGCATAGGCGAAGGTATCGTTGCCCGCGCCGCCCTTCAGGAAGTCCGCCCCGACACCGCCCTTGAGGATATCGTTGCCGGCGCCACCCCAGAAGGCGTTGTTGCCGGCATCGCCGGTCAGGATGTCGTTGGCGCCGGAGCCTTCCACCTGCTCGATCCCGGCCAGGGTGTCGCCCTGGGCGTCGCCGCCGCTGCCGGTGCCGGCCGCCAGGTCCACGGTCACCCCGGTGCGGCTGGCGGTGTAGATGGCGGTGTCGATGCCGTCGCCGCCGATCAGCGCGTCGGCCCCGGCCGCGCCCTGGAGACGGTCGTTGCCCTCGCCACCGTCCAGCTGGTCGTCGCCGGTGC
>NZ_JBCNNF010000307.1:0-8293 GCF_039594555.1 Inquilinus sp. | reverse complement strand
CCCTCCGAGCCTCGACCGCGCTGCGCGCCAAGGCGGCGGCGCCCAGGCCGATGCAGCGCTCGTCCGGCTGGTAGTCGGAGTTGTGCAGGTGGTCGTTGCGGCCGGGCTGGCTGGCGCCCACCCGCAGGTGGAAGGACGGGATCCGCTCGGAGAAGAAGGCGAAATCCTCGGCGCCGAAGCCGGGCGCGGTCTCGTGCACCACGTCGCCGAACTGCGCCCGGACCGCGGCCACCGACGCGTCCAGGATGCGGTTGTCGTTCATCAGCGGCGGCACGCCCAGCTGGTAGTCGAGGTCGCAGGTCACGCCCTGGGTCAGCTCGATGCCCTGCACGATCCGGCGGATCGCCGCCTCCGCCGCCGACCGCGCCTCGGGCGACCGGGCCCGCACCGTGCCGCGCAGGCTGCAGCTGTCGGGGATGATGTTGTGGGTGGCGCCGCCGGCGATGCTGCCGACCGTCACCACCGCGCCCTGGGCCGGGTCGATGGTGCGCGACACCACGGTCTGCAGCTGGGTCACCAGATAGGCGGCGGCGACGATCGGGTCGGCCGCGTCCTGCGGCCGCGCCGCATGGCCGGACCGGCCGCGCACGGTGATGTCGAAGGTGTCGGCCGAGGCGGTGCTGGCGCCGCGCAGATAACCGAACTCGCCGGTCGGCATGGTCGGGCTGTTGTGGAAGGCCAGGGCGATGTCGGCGCCGTCGGCCGCGCCGTCCGCGATCATCGCGGCGGCCCCGCTCTCCGGCGTCTCCTCGGCCGGCTGGAACACCAGCCGCACCGATCCGCGCAGCCGCGGCGCCAGGCCCTTCAGCACGGCGCCGACGCCGATCAGCGTCGCGGTGTGGATGTCGTGGCCGCAGGCATGCATCTTGCCGGGCACGGTGCTGGCGAAGGGCAGGCCGGTCATCTCCTGGATCGGCAGTGCGTCCATGTCGGCGCGGATCAAGAGGCAGGGGCCGGGGGCGCCGCCCGCGATCTCGGCGACGATGCCGGTGCGGCCGATGCCGGTGCGGTAGGGGATGCCGAGCTTGTCGAGCTCCGCCGCCACCACGCCGGCGGTGCGCTGCACCTCGAAGCCGATCTCCGGATGGGCATGGATGTCGCGCCGCACCTCGACCAGGCCGGGGGCGATGGCCTCCACCGCCGCGTCGATCGAAGCGCCGATGTCGTTGATGCCGCGCGTATCCATGGACGGGTCGAGCTCCCCTTGGCCGGAAAGGATGGCGTCGGGCCGAAGGCAGCGGGGCCGGTCGGGCCGACGGGACTCGAGTCATTGCACCCGGAGGGGGCGGCGTCCACCCCTGGAATGCGCAGCCCAGGCCGCGTCTTTACATCCGGCGGGGCGGACCCCAGCTTGGCCGGTGAGGGGCGGGCAGAACGGGAGCATGCGATGCGGGTGTTGGTTGTCGGCGCCGGGGCCACCGGCGGGTATTTCGGCGGCCGGCTGGCCCAGGCCGGCCGCGACGTCACCTTCCTGGTGCGGCCCGGCCGCGCCGCCGCGCTGCGGGCCGACGGCCTGCGCATCGTCAGCCCACATGGCGACGCCACGCTGGCGCCGCGGCTGGTCACCGCCGATGCGGTCGACGGCCCCTATGACGCCGTGCTGCTGGCGGTGAAGGCCTATGGCCTGGCCGGCGCCATGGCCGACCTCGCCCCCGCCGTCGGGCCGGACACGATGATCCTGCCGCTGCTGAACGGCATGCGGCATATGGACCTGCTGTCGGCGCGCTTCGGCTCCGCCGCGGTGCTGGGCGGCGTCTGCAAGATCGCCGGCACGGTCGACGCCGAAGGGCGCATCGTGCAGCTGGCCGGCTTCCACGAGCTTGCCTATGGCGAGCGCGACGGGTCCCGCTCCGCCCGCACCGACCGGCTCGATTCGGTGCTGCGCGGCGCCGGCTTCGACGCCCGGCTGACTCCGGAGATCGAGCGCGAGATGTGGGAGAAATGGGTAATGCTGGCGGCGCTCGGCGGCATCACCTGCCTGATGCGCGGCAGCACCGGCGAGGTGGTGGCCGCGCCCGGCGGCGCCGATTTCGCCGGCCGCTTCCTGGACGAGGTGGTGGCGGTGGTGAAGGCGGCCGGCACGCCGCCCGGCGCCGCCTTCGTGGCCAGCACCCGCGCCTTCCTGACCGAGCCGGGGGCCGGCCGCACCTCCTCGATGTATCGCGACCTGCAGCAGGGCGCGCCGATCGAGGCGGACCAGATCATCGGCGACCTGCTGGCCCGCGGCCGGGCCGCCGGGATCGACACCCCGCTGCTGGCCCTGGCCGCGACCCATCTCGCCGTCTATCAGCAGCGCCTCGCCGGGGGCTGAACAGACAGTCGAAATTGACCCGTCATCCCGTGTGCGCTGCGGCGCGGAGTGCCGCTGCGCAGACACGGGATCTCCGCGATCCGGAGAGATCCCGTGTCTGCAGCGCATCATTGCATGCTGCGCTGCGCACGGGATGACGGTCGTTATTGATAATGCCGGTATGGGTCAGCGGCCCACCGCCAGTTGGGCGACGTCCTGCCACTGCTCCCAGCCGGCAAGCCGCTTCTGGTACTCGGCCCGCGTCAGCTCCAGATTGTGCGGGCCGAAGAACACCCGCAGCGGCGGCTCGGCGGCGTCGACCACCCGCAGGATGGCCGCGCCGCTGGCGCCCGGATCGGCGAATTCGGCGTCGCGCCACCGTGCCAGCCGCCCGGCGCGGATCTCGTCATAGGCGGCGATCGGCGCGGCATGCACCATCGACCCGCCCTTCCATTCGGTGGCGTAGCCGCCGGGCTCGACCAGCGTGACATGGATGCCGGTGCCGGCCAGCTCGCCCTGCAGCGACTGGCTCAGCCCTTCCAGCGCCCATTTCGAGGCATGGTACAGGCCCAGCATCGGGAAGGCGTTGACGCCGCCGACCGAGGACACCTGGATGATGTGGCCCGCCCCCTGGGCCCGCAGGATCGGCAGCGCCGCCTGGGTCACCCACAGCGCGCCGAACAGGTTGGTCTCGATCTGCGCCCGGGCCTGCGCCTCGCTGACCTCCTCGACCGCGCCGAGCAGGCCGTAGCCGGCATTGTTGACCACGACGTCGATCCGGCCGAACCGCTCCCGGGCCGTCGCCATCGCGGCGAACACCGCGGCCCGGTCGGTGACGTCCAGCCGGATCGGCGCGACCTGGGCGCCGTGGTCATGCACCAAGCCGCACAGGCTGGAGATGTCGCGGGCCGTGGCCGCGACCCGGTCGCCGCGGGCCAGCGCCGCCTCCGCCCAGACCCGGCCGAGCCCCTTCGACGTGCCGGTGATGAACCAGACCTTGCCTGACATATCGTCCTCATCGGGATTGAAACGGAGGATCCTCCGTTTCGCTCATTTAATCGGAGGTCCCTCCGTTTTCAACCGGCGCCCCATATGATGCATGATGGCGGCGACCGGACGGAGGCGAGCGGCGTGACGGCGGCGGACGGGATGGACGGGCAGGAGACAAGCGGGCGCGCCGACGCCCGGCGCAACCGCGAGCGGCTGCTGGCGGCGGCGGCGGAGCTGTTCGGCGCGGTCGAGGGCGAGGTCACGCTGTCGGCGGTGGCGGCCCGGGCCGGGGTCGGCATCGGCACGCTCTACCGCCATTTCCCGACCCGCGAGGCGCTGGTCGAGGCGGTGTACCGCAACGAGGTCGACCGGCTGTGCCAAGCGGCGGAGGCGCTGCTGCGCGACCGGCCGCCCGAGGAGGCCCTGGTCGACTGGATGGACCGCTACGCGGCGATGATCGCGGCCAAGCGCGGCATGGCCGAGGTGCTGACCCGGGCGCGGGAGACCGATTCCGAGGGCATGGCCCGGACCAAGGCGCGGATCCGGCAGGCGATGGCGCTGCTGCTCGACGCCGCCGCCAGGGCCGGGGCGATCCGGGGTGACGCCGATCCCGACGACGTGCTGCTGGCGGCCGCCGCCGGCATCTGGTCGATCGCCGGCCAGCCCGACTGGCGCCAGCGCGCCGGCCGGCTGCTGCGCCTGGTGCTGGACGGGCTGCGCTACCGGCCGGGCGGGTAGGGCGGGACGGTCATCGTATCTGCCCGTCATTCATCAGCGGGCCTAATAGGTCCATGCGGTTTCGCGGCGCTAATCGTCTCCGCCCCGGTCCCCATCTCCTGGCCGTTGGCATCGTCCCGAGGAGAGGATCCGATGTCTGTGGCCTATGATTTCAAGGGGCAGGTGGCACTTGTCACCGGCGCGGCGTCGGGGAAGCGGCCGCCGGGGAGGAGCGAATCCGGGCGCCCGGGCCTGCGGCTACAGCACGAAATCGGCGGCGGTCAGCGCGTGGTCGGCGGTGACGTTGATGGCGAAGTCCGGCGCCTTGTCGCCATTGGCGTCGACATAGACCACCTGGATCGATCCCGCCGTCACCACTCGCAGCTCCCCGGCATGGCCGGTGAAGGCGCCGGTGCCGAAGGTGAAGGCGGTGTCGCCGTTCCCGGCATTGCCGTCGGCGTCGATCGCCGACAGGTCGATCCTGTCGCCGGCCGAAAAGTCGGTGATGCCGTCCTTGCCGATGCCCGAGACCGCGCTGTCGGTCAGGGCGGTGTAGACGAAGCGGTCATTGCCGGCCCCGCCCTTCAGCGCATCGCCGCCACCACCGCCGGTGAGGACGTCGTTCCCGGCCAGTCCCCACAGCGTGTTGGCGTTAGCGTCGCCGGTGAGCACGTCGGCGAAGGCGGAACCCTGCACCTGCTCGATGCCGCTCAGCGTGTCGCCGGCGGCGTCGCCGCCCGCCATCGCACCGGTTGCCAGGTTCACCGACACCGCCGCGGCCGAGCTGGCATAGACGGCCGTGTCGATGCCGGCGCCGCCGATGATGGTGTCGGCCCCGCCATCGCCCTCGATGATGTCGTTGCCGTCGCCACCGTCGATCGTGTCGTTCCCCGCGCCGCCATAGACATTGTCGTGGCCGGCCTCGCCGAAGACCTGGTCGTTCTCGCTGCCGGCATCGACCGAGTCATTGCCGGTGCCGCCATGGATGGTGTCGATGCCGGCGCCGCCGACCAGACGGTCCGCGCCGTCGCCGCCGCTGAGACTGTCGTTGCCGGCCTCGCCGGAGAGCGCATCGTCGCCGCCATTGCCGACGAGCGTGTCGTTGCCGAGCTCGCCGCCGATGATGTTGCGGGCGTTGTCGCCGGTCAGCTGGTCGTCGTTGCTGGATCCGTACAGGTTCTCGATGCTGGTCAGCACGTCGCCCGCCGCGTCGCCGCCGGAGGTCGCGCCGGTCAGCAGGCTGACCGACACCGCGGCCGCCGAGCCCTGGTAGTTGGCGAAGTCCGACCCGGCACCGCCATCGAGGGCGTCCGCCCCCGCCCCGCCGCGAAGCGTGTCATCGCCGCCGCCTCCGCTCAGCGCATTGACGCCGCCGTCGCCGGTCAGCCGGTCGGCGAAGCCCGAGCCGAGGACGTTCTCGATCGAGATGAAGGTGTCGCCCTGGGCATCGCCGCCCGTGCCGGTGCCGGCGGCCAGGTTGACCTGAACCCCCGCGGCCGAGGTGTCGTAATACACGATGTCGGTGCCGTTGCCGCCGTTGAAGACATCGGCGCCGCCGAAGCCGGCGAGCCCGTCATTGCCGTCCCCGCCAATGAGGGTGTTGGCCACGCTGCTGCCGACCAGAAGGTCGCCGAAGGCCGAGCCGACCAGGTTCTCGACATTCGACAGCGTATCGCCCGCGGCATCGCCGCCGGAGCCCAGGCCGCTGGTCAGGTTGACGAACACGCCCACGGCTGATCCGTCGTAATAGACCGTGTCGATGCCGGCGCCGCCGTCGATCGCGTCGGCGCCCTCATAGGCGTTGATCTGGTCGTCGCCGTCGCCGCCGCTGACGGTGTCGTTCCCCGCCCCGGACTGGATCGTGTCGTCGCCGGCGCCGCCGGTGAGCGCGTTGGCGCCGCCGTCGCCGCGCAGGAAGTCTCCGAAGGCCGAGCCGACCAGGTTCTCGATAGTCTTCAGTGTGTCGCCCTGCGCGTCGCCGCCGACGCCCTGGCCGCTGGGCAGGTCGACGCTTACCCCGGCGCTGGAGTGGGCGTAGGTCGCCGTGTCGATGCCGGCGCCGCCATCCAGCCAGTCGGCCCCGGCGCCGCCCTCCAGCACGTCGTCGCCCGCATCTCCGCCCAGTTCATCGCCTCCGTCGAGGCCGGACAGGCTGTTGGCCCCGCCGTCGCCGTAGAGCCGATCCCCGTCCTCGTCGTTCGTGCCGACGACATTCTCGATCCCGTAGTAGCTGTCGCCGTCGGCGTCGCCGTAGCCGCCCTGGTTCAAGGCCAGGGAGACGAACACTTCTGATGTCGAGTGGACATAGGTCACCGTGTCGATGCCGTCGCCACCCACCAGCGTGTCCCACCAGAAGCCGCCGTCCAGCACGTCGTCGCCGGCGCCGCCATCGAGGACGTTGGGTCCGCCGTCGCCGGTGAGGTGGTCGTCGAAGGCCGAGCCGATCACGTTCTCGATGCCGGACAGCGTGTCGCCCTGGGCGTCGCCACCCGTGCCGGTGCCGGCCGCGAGGTCAATCGAGACGGCGGCCGCGGACCCGGCATAGCTTGCGGTGTCGGTGCCGTCGCCGCCCTGGAGGCTATCCGCGCCGCCGCGCCCGATGAGCAGGTCATTCCCCCCCAAGCCATAGAGGATGTCGGCGCCGCCGGCGCCGCTGAAGGTGTCGTCGTAAAGCGAGCCGGAGAGGGCCTCGATCCCGGTGAAGGTGTCGCCCTGGGCGTCGCCGCCCGTGCCGGTGCCGCTTGCCAGGTCGACTTGAACCCCTGCGGCCGAGCCGTCGTAAAAGACGCCGTCGATGCCGGCGCCGCCGTCGAAAGCGTCCGCGCCACCCCCTCCGGCGAGGAAGTCATTGCCGTCGCCGCCGGACAGGGCATTCGCCCCGGCGGAGCCCGCCAGGGCGTCGTCGAAGGACGACCCGATCGCGTTCTCGATTCCCGTCAGGATGTCGCCCCAGGCGTCGCCGCCCTCGCCGCCGCCGAAACCGTCGCCTCCGTCGAGATAAATCTCAGCCCCCTCGGCAGAGTGGGTGTAGGTCACCGTGTCGATGCCGGCGCCGCCGTCCATCGTGTCGATGCCGAGGCCGCCCTCGATGATGTCGTTGCCGCCCAGGCCGGTCAGCGTGTCGTCGCCGGCCCCACCATTGATGATGTCGACGCCGTCGGGGTTGGCCGGGTTGCCCGGATCGGTCCCGGTGAGGATGTCGTTGTCGGGAGTGCCGTTGAGGGTCTGGGTCACAGGTAGCCTCCTGTCTGTCGCGCCGGCACCGCCGGTCCTAGCGGTCGGGCTTCGAACCAGCCCGGTGGGCCGGGCGAACACGGAATGGGTGGGGTTTAGCAGGCGTCCGCATATCCGCTTAGGTCCAGACTGGACCAACCTATGGATCCAGATGCGGGTTCGATGGGTCCAGATGGCCCCCAGCGATGAGTCCAGATGCGGTTGCATGGGCCGCGCGCGACCGGCCGGTCGCCGAGGACCGGACCAGGAAGAAGTGCGGACCGAACGCCGCAGAGTCGATGACTCCCTCGAATTCCACTGGACTTTCGCCTTCATTTTGTTCATGATACGTTCTATGGATGAGGCGCAGACTCTCCGTGGCGAGACCCGGCCGGCTGACCCCGACCTTCATTGGACGGAATGGGCGCTCGACCGGCTGCGCGACATCGTGGATCTCGAGATCCGAGCCATGCGGGCCACCGTGCGGGAACAGGAGCAGATCCTGCGCGGCGCGGAGATGCCGAACTATCCGCTGATGCAGTCCCGCCTCGCCCGCTCGGTGCGGCTGTCGCTCGCCATGACCGAACGGATCCGGCGCGACTACCTGCTGCGCAAGCAGGAGCGGATCGCGTCCGGCGAGCAGGAGCGCCGGCGGCAAAAGCGGGAGCAGGCGACCGAGATCGCGGTCAAGGCGATCGCGAGGCCTGCCGATCCGGAGGACGCCGAGCGCGTCCGGTTGCTGGTGCGGGAGAAGCTGGTCGAGGACGAGATCCTCGACGTGCAGATCGACACTCTCTCCCCCGAAGAGTTCGTGCGCGAGGTGAGCCGCAGGATCGGCCTCCCGCCCGACCCGTCCTGGCTGCCGCCAGGATGTATTGATGAGGTGGTGACCGTCGAGGCCGTGGCGGAGCCCGCCGCGCCTGCCGAGGCTTGGCCTCGACCGGCGGACGAGTCCGTCACCGGCCGGCTCGTGCCGGCACCATCGGAACCGGACAGCAGCTGAGAGTCTGCGCCAGGCATTCCCACCTCGTCATTGCGAGGAGGCGAAGCCGACGAAGCAATCCATCGTCCCGCACGAGCTGC
>NZ_JBCNNF010000306.1:0-8298 GCF_039594555.1 Inquilinus sp. | reverse complement strand
TCGGCGTTCAGCCGCATCTTCTTCGGGCCCTCGGCGTGCATGCGCAGCGACAGCGCCTTGACGTTGAGGACGATGTCGGTGACGTCCTCGCGGACGCCCGGGATCGACGAGAATTCGTGCAGCACGCCGTCGATGTGGATCGCGGTGACCGCCGCGCCCTGCAGCGAGGACAGCAGCACGCGACGGATGGCGTTGCCGAGGGTCAGGCCGAAGCCGCGCTCGAGCGGGTCGGCGACCAGGGTCGCCTTGCGCTGCGAATCGTCGCCCGGCTGGACGTCGAGAGCGTTGGGCTTGATCAGTTCCTGCCAGTTGCGCTGAAGCACTGTCATATCATCCTGTTCTGCCACGAGAGGCCGGATACGGCCGAAAATGCCGACGGGGGCCGAAGCCCCCTTCCGATCCCATCCGTGGACCCTGTGGCCAGGGATCCTGTCCCGGATCGGCCGGCTGAAACCGCGCGAAGGTTCCGGCCCGCCGACCGCGTGCCCCGGGGAACCGGAGGCGACGGCCGGCAGGCCGGACAGTCCTTAGACGCGACGCTTCTTGCGCGGACGGACGCCGTTGTGCGGGATCGGCGTGACGTCGCGGATCGAAGTGATCTGGAAGCCGACCGACTGCAGGGCGCGCAGGGCGCTCTCACGGCCGGAGCCGGGGCCCTTCACGTTGATCTCGAGCACGCGCATGCCGTGCTCCTGCGCCTTGCGGCCGGCATCCTCGGCGGCCATCTGGGCGGCGTAGGGAGTCGACTTGCGGCTGCCCTTGAAGCCCATGCCACCGGCCGACGACCAGGCAATGGCGTTGCCCTGGGCGTCGGTGATGGTGATCACCGTGTTGTTGAAGGACGAGTTCACGTGGGCGACGCCCGAAGTGATGTTCTTGCGCTCGCGACGACGCAGACGGGCGTTCGCGGCGGCAGCTGCTGGCTTGGCCATGGTTCGCTCGCCTTCCGATTACTTCTTCTTGCCCGCGATGGGCTTCGCCGGGCCCTTGCGGGTGCGGGCGTTGGTGTGGGTGCGCTGGCCGCGGACCGGCAGGCCCTTGCGGTGACGCAGGCCGCGGTAGCAGCCCAGGTCCATCAGGCGCTTGATGTTCATCGCAATCTCGCGACGCAGATCGCCTTCGACCGTGAAGTCGCTGTCGATGGTCTCGCGGATGCGCAGGATCTCGTCTTCGGTCAGCTCGTTGACGCGGCGGTCGGCCGGGATGCCGAGCTTGTCGATAATGGTCTGGGCGGTGTGGCGCCCGATGCCATGGATATAGGTGAGCGCGATCAGGACGCGCTTCTGGGTCGGGATATTGACGCCGGCAATACGTGCCACGTCTCTCTCCTGTGCGGTTGCCACCTTCGGCGCCGCCGCTGCCCCGCCCTGTCGGGCCTGGCCTGCAACGCCGGGTTGGCTGGTTCATGTCTGCCCGCGGGCCGGAGCGGCTACGCGAACGCCTTGCGCTTCGGTCGCCTTCCGGCTCCGAAGCGGGCGGAGTATAGTGATTGGCAGTACAGAGTCAACCGCCGGCATTCGCATTCGGAATCCGCGCGGCCGGGGTCGACAGCGACCGAACCATAACTGGGACCGGTCCGGCTTGTCACCCGTGGAATTGTGACGATTCTCTTGAACATGGCCGCCATCCGGCCGCCGCAGCAGGAGAAGGATGATGCAGAACCTGCCGGTCCTCCGCGCCCTCGCCGCCAATTGGGGCGCCATCGCGCTGCGCGGCGTCCTCGCCATCCTGTTCGGCATCCTGGCCTGGCTGTGGCCGGGCCTGACGCTGGCGGTGCTGATCATTCTCTACGCCGCCTATGCGCTGGTGGACGGGGTGATGGGCATCGTCGTCGGCATCCGCGGCCGCAACTGGGGCTATGCCCTGCTCGGCCTGGTCGGCGTGATCGCCGGGCTGGTCGCCGCCGCCTGGCCGCTGCTGACCGCGATCGTGCTGGTCACCATCATCGGCATCTGGGCGATCGTGATCGGGGTGATGGAGATCGCCACCGCCATCCGGCTGCGCCACGAGATCGAGGGCGAGTGGCTGCTGGCCCTGACCGGGGCGCTGTGGGTGCTGTTCGGCGCCTATGCCCTGGCCTTCCCCGGCGCCGGGGCGCTGTCGCTGGTCTGGCTGATCGCGACCTGGGCCGTGGTGATCGGCGTGCTGCAGCTGATCCTGGCCTTCCGCCTGCGCCGCCTGGTGCACCACCACGGCGCCGCGGCCTGAAGGACGGTCGCCATGGCGTGACGCCGATGCCGCGGCCGTGCCACCCTGCCGGCTCCGCAATCGCAGAGGGCACCGCCATGGCATCGGGTCTGATCGAATATGAGGAGGCGTCGCCGGAGGTGCGCGCCGTCTACGACGACATCATGGCCACCCGCCGGATCGACCGGGTGAACAACTTCTGGAAGGCGCTGGCGATGCACCCGCCGACGCTGAAGCGAACCTGGGAGAGCCTGAAGGAGGTGATGGCGCCCGGCGCGCTGGACCCGCTGGTGAAGGAGATGCTGTATCTCGCCGTCAGCACCACTAATGGCTGCGGCTATTGCATCGCCTCGCACAGCGTGGCGGCGCGCAAGGCCGGCATGACCGACGCGATGCTGGGCGAGCTGATGGCCGTGGTCGGCATGGCCAACGAGACCAACCGCCTGGCCACCGGCCTGCAGGTGCCGATCGACGAGGCGTTCCGGCCGGATCACGGAAGTTGAGCCGCATCCGCCAAGCGGCACTTCAGCAGGATTTCTTATTTCGGTTAGCTAGAATAAAATTTCGGTGTCCGGAAATATTTTGACAGCGGCAAATCATCCCAGAACCAAATCGCCTTCAAAGATTCTTACTTCTTCTTGCTTACTGAAAAGTAAATATTTCAAGTTACCCTGACGGGCATATGAATTTTCAAGTCAAAATTTCACACCCGAGCTGTTTCAGAGGATATCGCCATGAAGTTATGGCTTCCCTTGGCTTGCGCCGCCTTCGCCTCGACGGCGGCGCAAGCGAATTCCAACCTGTTTGAACTCTGCAATGAATCGTTCCGCGAGCTCTCGCCGGCCGAGCAGCAGCTGGTCATCAGCAAGGGCTGCGCCCTCGAGCCGGACGGCAATGCGATCAATGTGGCCTCGCTTCCTGACAGGACTGGAACTGGAACTGGAACCGGGACCGGCACCGGAACGGGGGCAGGAGCCGGGACCGGCCCAACCGGCGGTTCGGCTTCGGGCGGCGGCAACGGCGGCGGATCCGGAGGCGGCGGCTCCGGTGGCGGCGGATCCGGAGGTGGCTCGGGCGGCGGCGGGTCCGGCGGCGGCGGAAGCGGAGGTGGCGGGTCAGGCGGTGGCAATGGTGGCGGGATCAATGTCGGGGTCGGCGGCGGCGCCACAGGCAATGGCGGCGGCATCAATGTCGGCGTCGGCAGCGGGTCCGGCAGCAACAACAGCGGCGGGGTGAATGTCGGCGCGGCCGGCGGCGCCTCCCACAATTCCGGCGGCGTCAATGTCGGGGTCGGCGGCGGCGCCGCTTCGGGCAACAGCGGCGGCATCAATGCCGGCCTGGGCAACGGTGCCGCGGCGTCGAACAGCGGCGGTGTCAATGTCGGGGTCGGCGGCAAGGCCGCCTCCGGCAACACCGGCGGCGTGAATGTCGGCGTCGGTACCGGCGCGGCCTCCTCCAACCGCGGCGGGGTCAATGTCGGCGTCGGCGGCAAGGCGGCGGCCGGCAATAGTGGCGGCATCAATGCCGGCCTCGGCACCGGCGCGGCGTCGGGCAATGCCAGCGGCCTCAATGCCGGGCTGGGCAGCGGCGCCGCCTCGACCGATCGCGGCAGCGTCAATGTCGGGCTGGGCAGCACCTCCGCCTCCGGCAACACCGGCGGCGTCAATGCCGGCCTCGGCACCGGCGCGGCCTCGACCAACAGCGGCGGGCTGAATCTCGGCATCGGCGGCAAGGCGGCGACCGGCAACACGGGCGGCATCAATGTCGGGCTGGGCGGCGGCAGCGGCAGCGCGGCCAGCGGCAACACCGGCGGCATCAATGTCGGCCTCGGCGGCAGCAAGGGCGTCGGCGTCCATCTCGGCGGCAGCCACAGCGGCATCAGCGTCGGCGGCCACCGTCTCTGACCGATCCGACGGAAGCACGGGGGGCCGGCATTGCGGTGCCGGCCCTTCCGTTTCCAGCGCGGCTTGACAGCCCCGGGAGACGATAGAACCATCTCCGGCCCCACACACCGGAGGGATCATTGCCCCCATACGCCGGCATCGCGACCTTCCTCAACGCCCCTCATCGCCGCCGGCCGGAAGGCGGCCGCCCCGCCGCCGCGGTGCTGGGCCTGCCCTTCGACCTCGGCACGACCAACCGGCCCGGCTCGCGCTTCGGCCCCGGCGCCATCCGCGCCGCCAGCCGCACCCTGACCGGCGACGACCATCCCGACCTGGCGCTGAGCCCGGGGGAGCGGCTGGACCTGTATGACGCCGGGGATGCGGTGCCGATCACCGCCGACCTCGTGGGCAGCCTGGAGGCCATCCGCGCCGCGGCGGCGGAGCAGATCGGGGCTGGGGCCCGCCTGCTGGGGCTGGGCGGCGACCACACCGTCACCCTGCCGCTGCTGGAGGCGACCGCGGCCAGGCACGGCCCGCTGGCGCTGATGCAGTTCGACGCGCATGTCGACAGCTGGGCCGGCACGCCGACCGCGCGGGTCTATCACGGCTCCTGGCTGCGCCACGCGATCGAGCGCGGCCTGGTTGACCCGCGGGCCACGGTGCAGGTCGGGCTGCACAGCCCGGTCGACCGCGCCACCGCCGCCTGGACGCGGGAGCAGGGGGTGACCGGCCTGTCGGCCGAGAGCGTGCATCTCGATGGCATCGAGCGGACGGTCGAACGGATCCGCGCCGTGCTCGGCGACCGCCCGGCCTATCTGACCTTCGACATCGACGGCATCGACCCCGGCCTGGCGCCCGGAGTCGCCTGCCCGGAAGCCGGCGGCCTGTTCCCGTGGCAGGCGTTGGCCATGCTGCGCCGGCTGGGCGACATCGCCTGGGTCGGGGCCGACGTGGTCGAGACCTGCCCGCCCTACGATCAGAGCGACGTCACCGCCGTGCTGGCCGCCACCATCGGCTGGACCTGGCTGTGCCTGCTAGCGGCGCGGGAGCCGGCCTGACGTCCAGCTCGGCGAAGGCAACAACCGAAGCGCGTCTGACCTCGGATCTCTTCTATTTTTTTGTCATCCTCGGGCTTGACCCGAGGATCCAGGGGCTTTCAAGACCCGCTCTCGGTGGCCCCTGGATTGCCGGGTCAAGCCCGGCAATGACAATAAAAGTTGAGAACAGCGGCTCTCCACAGCCCTAAAGCTGGCCCGGACAGCAGTGCCTGACGTCAGTCCAGGACGGCGTAGCCGCGCCGGATCATGCAGTTCCGGACCACGTTCTGGGTGCTGTTGGCGGCGGAGGCTCCGCCGCCGACCGCGCCGCTGAGGCCGCCGACCCCGGCGCCGATCGCGGCGCCCCGCCCGACATTGCCGGTGAAGGCGCCGATGATCGCGCCGCCCGCCGCCCCCACCGCCCCGCCGACCAGCGCCCCCCCGACCGTGCGCCCGCCGGCGTCGACCTGCTTGGCGATTTGCTGGCACTGCTGCACGTCGTATTCGTAGTTGCGCCCGCCGGCGACCGAGGTCGCGGGATCGATGATCGGCCGCACCTGGTCGGCACATCCGGCGAGACCCAGCGCCGCCACGGCGAAAACGGCTGCCCTGCTCAAGCCCATGTCACTCTCCCTCGATCGAACCGGCAATGGCGTTCGAACAATTGTTCCAAACAATAGAATCATTTGCGGCCCGGGGCCACGTGCCCCGCCACCGTCCGCAAACCATAACATAACTGCAACATCTCGCTTGTAGGGTTCACCGCATCGCACCATGGCAGCCCGGCGAGGCCCCGCATGACCACTTCCGTGCTCGACTCCAGGCCGACAGGAGGGCTCAGCCGGCTGACGCCGCTGGCCGTCATCGCCCTGCTCATCATCGGCGTCGTCTACGCCGGCTGGAGCCTGCTCAACGACCTGGGCGAGGTGCATTCCCCGAGCCTGCTGCCCTTCATCCTGCTCGGCATCGCCCTGCTGATCGCGCTCGGCTTCGAGTTCGTCAACGGCTTCCACGACACCGCCAACGCGGTGGCGACCGTCATCTACACCAACTCGCTGCCGCCGACGGTGGCGGTGGTGTGGTCCGGCTTCTGGAACTTCATGGGCGTGCTGACCTCCACCGGCCTGGTCGCCTTCGGTATCATCTCGCTGCTGCCGGTCGAGCTGATCCTGCAGGTCGGCAGCAATGCCGGCTTCGCCATGGTGTTCGCGCTGCTGATCGCCGCGATCATCTGGAATGTCGGCACCTGGTATTTCGGCCTGCCCTCCTCCTCCTCGCACACGCTGATCGGCTCGATCATCGGCGTCGGCGTGATGAACCAGCTGATGGCGATCCCGGGCACCGGGACCAGCGGCGTGGACTGGTCCCAGGCGCTGGGCATCGGCAAGTCGCTGCTGCTGTCGCCGCTGATCGGCTTCGCCGCCGCGGCGCTGCTGCTGCTGGCCGCCAAGGCGCTGATCAAGCGGCCGGAGCTGTACCGCGCGCCGGAAGGCAACAAGCCGCCGCCGCTGTGGATCCGCGGCCTGCTGGTGCTGACCTGCACCGGCGTCAGCTTCGCCCATGGCTCGAATGACGGGCAGAAGGGCATGGGGCTGATCATGCTGATCCTGATCGGCACCGTGCCCACCGCCTATGCCCTGAACCGGGCGATGCCGGAATCGCAGATCACCGCCTTCGCCCAGGTCTCGGACCAGGCGGCCGGGGTGCTGGGCCATTATGCCGGCACCACCGCCGCGCCCGCCGATGCGCGGGCCGCGGTGACCGCCTATGTCCGCGACCGGGCCCTGGCGCCGGAGACGGTGCCGGCGCTGGTCGCCCTGACCCAGGAGATCGACCGCAGCGTCGCCGGCCGCAGCTCGCTGGCCGCGGTGCCGAACGAGCAGGTCGGCAACATCCGCAACGACATGTACCTGGCCTCCGAGGCGCTCAAGCTGATGGCCAAGGCCAATGCGCCCGCCTTCAGCGCTGATGACGGCAAGGTGCTGACCGCCTATCGCGGCTATCTCGACCAGGCGACCAAGTTCATCCCGGACTGGGTCAAGGTGGCGGTCGCGATCGCGCTGGGCCTCGGCACCATGGTCGGCTGGAAGCGGATCGTCGTCACCGTCGGCGAGAAGATCGGCAAGGAGCATCTGACCTACGCCCAGGGCGGCTCGGCCGAGCTAGTGGCGATGGCGACGATCGGCGCCGCCGACATGTACGGCCTGCCGGTCAGCACCACCCATGTGCTGTCCTCCGGCGTCGCCGGCACCATGGCGGCGAACCGCTCCGGCCTGCAATGGGGCACGATCCGCAACCTGATCATGGCCTGGGTGCTGACCCTGCCAGCCTCGATCGCCCTGGCGGCCGCCCTCTACTGGCTGCTGCGGCACCTGTTCTGATCCTGGACCAGGGCTTGGACAAGGCGCGGCCGACCGTCAGCTTCCGCTTCGGCGATGCGGTCGCCGCCGCTTACCACTTCGACCCCGGCTCCGGCGCCTGCCGCCAGACCGGGGTCGATCCGCTTCCGGCCACCGATGGCGGCTGGGTGTGGCTGCATCTGAAGCTGACCGACATCCGCGGCCGGCACTGGCTGGCACGGCACGAGGTGCTGCCCCCGCCGGTCGCGCAATGGCTGCTGGACGGGCCCGACCGGGTGCAGATGCAACGGCTGGATGGCTGGCTGGTCGGCGCCGCCAACGGGCTGCACCACGATTTCGCCTTCGAGCCGGACCAGATCGGCCGGCTGCGCTTCTGCGCCGGGCCGAACCTCCTGGTCACCGGCCGGCGCCACCCGCTGCGCGTGGTCGACGAGATCCGCCGCAGCCTGGACGCCGGCAACGCGCCGGCCACGGCGCTGGGCATGCTGGCGCTGATCGCCGGGCACCTGGCGGCCGAGGCCGAGGCGACTGTCGAGAAGCTGATGGACGAGGTCGACGCCATCGAGGACCGGGTGCTGGACGACCGGTCGACCAGCCGCACGGTCGAGGACCGCCAGGCGCTGGGCCGCATCCGCCGCCGCGCCGCGACCCTGCGCCGCCACCTGCTGCCCGAAGGCGCCGTGGTCGCCGCCGGCCTGGCCGACCTGCCGGACTGGGCCGACCCGGCCGGCCGCGCCGGCCTGGCCGCCGCCGCCGAACGCTTCCAACGTGTCGCCCGCAGCATCGACGAGGTGATCGACCGCACCCGCCTGCTGCAGGAGGAACTGGCGG
>NZ_JBCNNF010000305.1:0-8303 GCF_039594555.1 Inquilinus sp. | reverse complement strand
TCGTCGATGACGTTCAGCAGCGCGTAGTTGTTCAGGTAGATCGGGTCGTACTGGCCGCTCTCGTCATGCAGGATCACCGCCTGCAGGATCGAGCTGGACTTCTTGTCGACCCGGACGCCGGTGCGCTGCACCTCCTGCGGCAGGGTCGGCAGCACGCGCTGGACGCGGTTGTTGACGTTGATCGTCGCTTGGTCGGGGTCGGTGCCGATCTTGAAGGTGACGGTCAGCGTCATCGTGCCGTCGCCGGTGTTCGTCGACCGCATGTACAGCATGTTGTCGACGCCGTTGATCTGCTGCTCCAGCGGCGCGGCGACGGTCTGGGCCACGGTCTCGGCGCTGGCGCCGGAATAGCTGGCCGAGACCGAGACCTCGGGCGGCACGATCTGCGGATACTGTGCGATCGGTAGCACCCGCATCGCCACCAGCCCGGCCAGGGTGATGACGATCGAGAGGACGGCCGCGAAGACGGGCCGGTCGATAAAGAAGCGGGAGATCACGGGGTCGCCTCCGCGACCTTGGCCTCGGACGGGCGCACCGGGCTACCCGGTCGGACCTTGATCACGCCCTCGGTGATGATCCGGTCGCCGCCCTTCAGGCCGCTCTCGACCAGCCAGCCGCCCTCGACCTCGCGGCCGAGCGTCAGCGGCCGGGCCTCGGCCTTGTTGCCCTCGCCCAGGGCATAGGCGAAGGGACCCTGCGGGCCCTGCATCACCGCCACCTGCGGCACCACCACGCCCTGCTTCAGCGTCAGGCCGCTGACCGTGACCCGGACGAACTGGTTGGGCATCAGCAGGCCCTGGGCGTTCGGCAGCACGGCGCGGGCGCGGATCGTGCCGGTCTGGTTGTCGACGACGCTGTCGGTGAAGTTGATGGTGCCGCCCTGGTCGTAGGCCCGCCCGTCACCGAGCTTGACCGTCACCGGGAAGCGGCGGTCCTTCGGCCCCTCGGCCTTGCCCTCATCCAGCAGCCGCCGGATCTCGGCGAAATCGGCGTCGCTGAAGGAGAAGCTGACATAGGCCGGGTCGAGCTGGGTGATCCGGGTCAGCAGGCCATTGGCGCTGATCAGGCTGCCCTCCGGCACCTCCTCGATGCTGGTCATGCCGCCGAGCGGCGCCGTCACCGTGGTGTAGTCGAGGTTCAGCTGGGCGGTCTTCAGCTGCGCCTGGGCGGCGGCCACCGCCGCCTCGTCGGTGCGCACCTGGGCCGCGGTGTCGTCGCGGTCGCGCTCGGACCCGGCGCGGGAGGCGAAGAGCTTGCCGGCACGGTCGGCGTTGATCCGGCTGTTGGCGAGCTGGGCCTGGGCCTGCTGCAGCTGCGCCTGCACCCGCGCCACCTCGGCCTGGTAGGTGGCCGGGTCGATGCGCAACAGCTCCTGCCCTTCCGTCACCCGCGCGCCCTCGGTGTAGTCGCGCTTCAGCAGGATGCCGCCGACGCGGGCGCGCACCTCGATCTCGCGGAAGGCCGACACGCGGGCGGCATAGGTGTAGGCCAGCGGCACCGGCCCGGCCGACACTTCCTGCACCGTCACCTCCGGCGGCGGCGGCGCGGATTGCGTCTGGGCCTGGGCTTCACCGGTGTTTTCGTTGCAAGATGCAAGAATCGGCGCGGCGGCCAGGGTAGCGGCCAATGCGGCGGCGCGAAGAGAAGACGTCGTGATCACGGTGACCGCACCTTTGCCTGAGAGTTTTTTGCACTGCACAACAAATTCTGACGACGGCAACGAATGCGGGATTGATTTACATACATCCTTGAATGTATGTAATGAGGATGCAGAAGACGTCCTCAAAGTTTCACCCAGCCCCCACACCGCCATTTCGGCGCACCCCCAGAATGCCTGCTCCTGGCCGCCTGGGCAATGCCGGAGGCCGGGCCGACGTATTAAGATTTGTTATCGGGAGAGACGCAGCAGCCGGTCCCCGGAACGACGGATTCGTGTCGGGGGACACCCCGGAGTCCGGATGGCTGAGCTCACGACAACCCCTTCCCGCTGTCGGATTCTTTTGCGCCGCACACAACCCGGGGCCTCCGGGATGTCAGGCAGGGATGGACTTATATACATACTCGAACGTATGTAAAGAGAAAAAAGGGGGAGAGGGATAGAGATATGGCACGCCGCACCAAGGCCGAGGCGGAAGAGACCCGGCAGAAGATTCTGGACGCAGCGGAGCGGCTGTTTTTCGTGGACGGGGTGTCGCGCACCTCGCTGGAGCTGATCGCCAACGCGGCCGGGGTGACCCGGGGCGCCATCTACTGGCACTTCAAGAACAAGGTCGAGCTGTTCGAAGCGCTGCACGAGCGCGTGAAGCTGCCGGCGGAGGACATCGTCGAGCGGGCGATGGCCGACGGCCACCCCGACCCGCTGGGCCTGATCGAGCAGGCGACGGTCGAGAGCTTCATCGCCCTGACAGAGGATGAGCAGCGCCAGCGCGTCTTCACCATCCTGACCTGCCGCTGCGAGTATGTCGGCGAGATGCTGGCGGCGCTGGCGCGGCAGCGGGAGGCGCATGATCACATGCGGGCGACGATGAACCGGGCCTTCGTGGCGGCGCAGGAATCCGGGCGGCTGAGCCCGGCCTGGCCGCCGGAGGTGGCGGCCAGCACCCTGACCTGCCTGATGGTCGGGTTGATGGTCGACTGGATCCGCTTCGGCCGCCGCTTCGACCTGGTCGAGACCGGCACCCGCAGCGTCGGCGAGCTGTTCCGGTCGTTCCGCCGCGAGAGCGAGCCGGCGCTCTGCTGAGCCGGCGCCTGCCCCGTCAGCCTTGGACAGGCGGGCGGGGCAGGCGCAGCGACAGCAGCCCCGCCAGCGCCAGCAGCGCGACGTTGCAGCCGAGCGCCAGCGCGAAGGCGTGCACATATGCGGCCGGCCCGGGATCCGGGCCCAGCGCGCTGTAGAACACCCCGCCGATGATGGCGACGCCGAGCGCCGCGCCGATCTGGAAGGTCGAGATGACGATGCCGGAGGCGAGGCCGGCATGCTGGCGGTCGATGCCGCCGATCACCGCCTTGATCACCGATGGCATCACGGTGCCGAAGCCGATGCCGGCGACGGCCAGCGCCGCTCCCGGCCCGCCGGGCAGCCCCCGGGTCACGGCCAGGATCACCCCGCTGAAACCGACCACCTGCAGCCCGAAGCCGAGGGTCAGCGCCCGCGGCCCGAATCGCCGCATCACCCCGGCGGAGGCCAGCGACGCGGCGAAGAAGCCGGCGGCGAAGGGCAGCGTCGCCAGGCCGGCCTGCAGCGGCGTCTGCCCCAGTCCGCCCTGCAGGTAGACCGAGAAGGTCAGGTAGAAGGACGACAGCATGTAGAAGGCCAGCGCCATCGCCACGCCGACGACGAAGCCGCGGTTGCGGAACAGCGACAACTCCACCAGCGGCGAGCCGCCACGGCCCGCCAGGGCCCTCTCGTACCGGACAAAGGCGGCCAGCGCGACCGGCGAGGCGGCGAGCATGGCCATGATCCACAGCGGCCATCCGGCCTCCCGACCCTCGACCAGCGGATAGACCAGCAGCCCGAGCATGGCCGACAGCAGCACGACGCCGCCGACATCCAGCCGCGCCGCCCGCTCGGCCCGCGATTCGCCCAGCACCAGGAGGCCGCCCAGGAACGCCGCGAGCCCGATCGGAATGTTGATCAGGAAGATCGCCTGCCAGGTCAGGCCGAGCGGGTGCGAGGTGACCAGCACGCCGCCGAGGATCTGGCCGCAGATGTTTGCCAGGCCGAAGGTGGCGCCGTACAGCGCCAGCGCGCTGCCCTGTTCAGACGCCGGGAACAGGACGCGGATCGAGGCCAGCACCTGGGGCGCCATGATCGTCGCCGTCAGCCCCTGCAGGATGCGGCCGGCCACCAGCACGCCCGGCGACCAGGCCAGGCCGCACAGCACCGAGGCCAGGGTGAAGCCAGCGACGCCGAGCACGAACATCCGCCGCCGCCCCAGCCAGTCGCCCAGACGGCCGCCGGTGATCAGGAACACCGCATAGGTCGCCGCATAGGCCGAGATCACGAACTGGACGTCGCCGGAGCTGGCGCCCAGATCCTGCCGGATCGCCGGCAGCGCCAGGTTGACGACGTTGAAATCGAGGATCGGCAGGAAAGCGCCAATCAGCAGGACGGGCAGCGCCAGCCACCGGCGCGGGTCGCCCGCCGGCTCCGCGATGTTGTCGATCGCGCGCCGGTCCGCCTGGACAGCCATGATCCGGCCTCCCGTCATAGCTGCGGATGGCGGCGATGCCAGTCGGTGGCCTGCTGGTAGGCATGGCCGGCGCGCACCAGCAGCACCTCGTCGAGATGACGGCCCACCAGCTGGAAGGACAGCGGCAGGCCCTGCCGGTCGAAGCCGCCGGGCAGCGTGATCGTCGGGCTGCCGGACATGTCGAAGGGCGTGGCGAAGCGAAGCAGCGCGGCCAGCTCCTCCGGCGCCGCCCACAGCTCATCCTTGCGCGCGACGGTGAAAGCGGTGACCGGCTGGGTCGGGATCAGCAGCAGGTCGATCCGGGTGAACAGGGCGGCCAGCGCCCCGGTGAAGGCCAGGCGGGCGTGATGCGCCTTCATCAGCTCGATCGCCCCGGCGGCGCGGCCGGCCTCGATCAGCCCGGAGACTGAGCCCGGGCGGGCACCGTATTCGGCGGCGCGGGCGGGATAGGTCGCCTCATGCGCGATCGCGGTCTCGACGCCGCAATAGAGCGGCCAGGCCGTCATCACCACCGCGGGATCCGGCATCGTCACCTCGCGGATCTCCGCCCCCAGCCCCTGCAGCACCCGCCGCGCCTCGCGCATGGCGGCCACGACCTCCGGGTCGACCCCCTCCTCGCCATAGGCCGCGTCGATGCCGATGCGCAGCCCGCGCACGCCCTCGCCGAGGCCGGCGAGATAGTCCGGCACCGGCGCGGCGAGGCTGGTGGGGTCGAGCGGGTCGAGCCCGGCGATGGCGCCCAGCACCGCCCCGGCATCGGCGGCCGACCGTGCCATCGGGCCGATATGGTCGAGGCTGGCGCCGAGCGCGAAGACGCCGTGGCGGCTGACCCGGCCCCAGCTCGGCTTCAGCCCGGTGATGCCGTTGGCGGCGGCCGGGAAGCGGATCGACCCACCGGTGTCGCTGCCCAGCGACGCGAAGGCCAGGCCGGCCGCCGGCGCGACGCCCGAACCGCTGGAGGAGGCGCCGGACCAGTAATCCGCGTTCCACGGGTTGCGCGGCGGCGTGACGGACGGGTGATGCTCGGCGAAGGCGCCTTCGGTCAGTTGCAGCTTGCCCAGCAGCACGGCGCCGGCCTCCGCCAGCCGCACCACCACCGTCGCATCGGCCGCCGGCACATGGCCGGCATGGATCGGCATGCCGGCGGCGGTGGCGATGCCGGCGGTGTGAATGATGTCCTTCACCGCCACCGGCACCCCGTGCAGCGGGCCGCGATAGCGGCCGGCGGCGATCTCGGCCTCGGCCTTACGGGCCTGGGCCAGCGCCAGCTCCGGCGTCGGCAGGGCATAGGCGCGCAGCGCCGGCTCCAGCCGCTCGATCCGGGCCAGCATGGCCTCGGTCAGCTCGACCGGCGACAGCGCGCGGGCGCGCAGCTTCGCCGCCACCTCCAGCAGGGTCTCGTAATGCAGATCGGTCATGCTCGGCCTCGAAGGATCGGCGCGGTCCCTGATCCGGGCCGCCGGCGCCGTTCGTTGCGTGAGACCGAGAGATTGGAGGGCTTCATCTATATTGGAACGAGATATATCCTGATATCAAAGATAACAAATCTGGATATCCCGATGCCGATGCTGGATGTCGAGGCCGTGCAGGCCTTCGTCATGGTCGCCGACCTGCAGAGCTTCACCCGCGCCGCCGCGGCGCTGGACACGTCGCAGGCGGCGGTCAGCGTGAGGCTGAAGCGGCTGGAGGAGCGGCTGGGGCGCCGGCTGATCGAGCGCACGCCCCGGCAGGTGCGGCTGTCGGTCCAGGGTGCGGCATTCCTGGAGGCGGCGCGGGACTTCATCGCCGCGCATGAGCGGGCCGTGGCCAGCCTGTCGGCTGCGCCCCGCCGCCTGGCGCTCGGCATCAGCGAGCATGTCGCGGGGCCGGAGCTGCCGGCCCTGCTGGCGCGGCTGCACGGCCACGACCCGGCGCTGGTGCTGGAGGTGCGGATCGACGGGTCCCGCGCCCTGCTGGACGCCTTCGAGCGCGGCAGCCTGGATGCCGCGATCATCCGGCGCGAGGACGACCGGCGCGACGGCGAGCTGCTGGTGCGCGAGCGGTTCGGCTGGTTTGCCGTTCCAGGTTTTGAGTGGCGCCAGGGCGAACCGCTGCGGCTGGCGTCGCTGGCCGCCACCTGCGGCGTCCGCACCGTCGCCACCCGCCGGCTGGAGGCGGCCGGCATCCGCTGGACCGAGGTGTTCGTCGGCGGTGGCGGTGCCGCGATTGCCGCCGCGGTCTCGGCCGGGCTGGCGGTGGCGGCGATGGCCTATCGCGTCGCCCCGGCCGGCACCGTCGACGCCGGGCCGCGCCTGGGGCTGCCGGAGCTGCCGGCCTCCGACATCGTGCTGCACGCCAGGCCGGGCGATGCCGCATCCCGCGGGGCGCTGCGCACGCTGGCCGCCGCGTTCCGCACCGGCCGCGAGTTGGCGGCCTGAGGCCCTATTCCCCGGCCGCCTGGGTGCGGGCGCGGCCGCGCTTGCTCCAGGTAAAGGTCGAGGTCACGCCGAAATTCCAGACCGAGGACAGGGCGGCGCCGAGGAAGCTGGCCAGGGCCCAGGGCACGCTGCGCTCGAACAGGAACTCCGCCACCTGCAGGTTGATCAGCGCGCCGATGGCGCAGGCGGCGTAGAAGGACAAGAGGCCGCGCAGGAAGTCGCGCCCGCGCAGCTGCTTGTCGCGATAGGTGATGCGGTTGTTGAGGGCGAAGTTCGAGGTCATCGCCGCCACGGTCGCCACCGCCTGGGCCCAGTAAAAATCCCAGCGGAAGGCGTGCATGAACAGCCCGACCAGGGCCAGCTGCACCGCCACGCCGGACAGCCCGACCATGACGAACAGGATGAAGCGCGCCGGGATCGTGCCGCCCAGCAGCTTGTCGAAGATCAGCATCAGGAATTCCAGGCTGACGGCGAAGTCGAGCTTGCTTTCGCCGCTGAGCCGGCTGCGGAAGATGAAGGGCAGCTCGGCGAAGCGCAACGGGCGCCCGGCCGAGGCGAAGATGTCGAGCAGGATCTTGAAGCCCTGCCCGTTCAGCCGCTCCGCCACCTCCTCGATCAGGGGGCGGCGCAGCATGAAGAAGCCGCTGAGCGGGTCGGTCAGCTCCTTCGGCACCACCATGCGGGCCAGGCGGATACCGAGGCCGGACAGGCGCTCGCGCTTCTCCGAGAAGGTGCCGAGGTCGCTGCCCGGCAGGAAGCGGCTGGCGACGACGATGTCCAGCTTGTCGGCTTTCAGCCGCGCCAACATCTTCGGCAGCAGCGTCTCGTCATGCTGCAGGTCGGCGTCCATCACCGCGAGATAGGGGGCGCCGGTCGCCATCATGCCCTCGACCGAGGCCGAGGACAGGCCGCGCCGGCCGATCCGCTTCAGGCAGCGGACATTGTCCCGGGTCTCGGCGATCCGGTAGACCGCCTCGGCCGTGCCGTCGCTCGAATCGTCGTCGACGAAGATCACCTCCCAGGCGATCCCGGCCAGGGCCGTGTCGAGCAGCTCGACGAGACGCCCGACATTGCCGACCTCGTTCAGGGTCGGCACCACCACCGCGAGTTCGTAGCGCATCACTTGGTGGCCACCCACGGCGCGCCCGGCGGCAGCGGCAGCGGCCAGGGCGCCTTGAAGCCGCGCGCGGTGTAGACATGCAGGGTCAGCTCGGCCCGGCCGCCGCGATGGACGATGATGTCCGGCTGCGGCTCGACCGAGGCGAAATAGGGCCGCCAGCGCTCGTCGAAATCCTTCAGGAACTCGTCCTGGCCGATAATCACCGCGTCATGGCCGGCGAAATCCATCTGGTTCCAGCCGAAGGCCAGGTTGCGCGGGTCGCGGCACAGGCACAGCACCGGTAGCCGGTCGCCGAGCTGGACGTCGATCTTGCCGGTCTGGTGCCATTGCGTGCCGACCACGAACAGGCCGGGCTGGGTGTACCAGCCGCGCTCCTGCGCCGCGGCGCGCAGGTCGGTCCAGTCCAGCCCCTCCAGCGTCGGGTCCCAGATCTCGGTCGGGCCCAGCCCCGGCAGCGCGCGCATCCAGCCGGTGGCGGCGTGGCTGCCCAGCACCACCAGCACGAACACCGTGGCGATGCCCGAGGCCTTGAGCCAGATCCGCGCGGCCCGGCTGCCATTCTCCAGCCACCGC
>NZ_JBCNNF010000304.1:0-8309 GCF_039594555.1 Inquilinus sp. | reverse complement strand
CACTGATCACGTTGAAATCGCATCCCTTCGAGGGTGGCCATCCGGACCATGACGCCACCAGCTTTGCCGTCCACGCCGCGCGCCGCCTGCTGCAGCGGCAGGGAGAGCCTGCACCCGGGATCGCCGAGATGGCCTTCTACCATCTCGGTCCCGATGGCCTTGTGCTGCAGCGCTTCCCGCCGGGCGGCCCCCCCGGGATCGTCCTGAAGCTCGCGGAGGCGGATTGGGAGGTGAAGCGGCGCATGCTGGCCTGCCACGAGACCCAGCAGCGCACGCTGGCGCCCTTCACCGACTGGGTCGAGCGGTTCCGCCCGGCGCCGGCCTACGACTTCACGCTGCCGCCGAATGACGGGCGGCTGCACTACGACGCCTGGCCCTGGGGCCTGCGGGGGGCGGAGTGGCCGGGCCTCGCCGCCGCCGCCCTGGCGGAACTGGAGCTGAATCCGCCGCCATGGCCATGACCGTCCTCAATGTCGCCTATCCGTTGGCGCCGGTCGGCCCCGATGCGGTCGGCGGGGCGGAGCAGGTTCTGTCCGCCCTCGACCGCGCCCTGGTCAGCGCCGGGCACCGCTCGCTGGTGGTGGCCTGCGAAGGCTCCGACGTCGCCGGCACGCTGTGGCCGATCCCGGCCGAGTCCGGGCCGCTCGACGATGCGGCGCGGCAGCGCGCCTGGACGGCGCAGCGCCGGACCATCGCCGAGTGCCGCCGCCGCTGGCCGGTCGACCTCGTGCACCTGCACGGCATCGATTTCGACGCCTATCTGCCGGCGGACGGGCCGACGCTGGTCACCCTGCACCTGCCGCTCGGCTGGTACCCGGCCGTGGCGCTGCAGCCCGCGCGGCCCGACCTCTGGCTGCATGGCGTGTCCGAAGCGCAGTGCCGCGAGGCCCCCGAAGGCGCGCGGCTGCTACCGCCCATCCCGAACGGCGTCTCGGTCGGTGACGACGTGGGCCCCCACGCCAAGCGTGGCTTCGCCCTGATGCTCGGCCGGATCTGTCCGGAGAAGGGCATCCATCTCGCCCTCGACGCGGCCCGGCAGGCCGATGTGCCGCTGCTCGTGGCCGGCCGTCTGTTCCCCTATGACTCCCATATCCGCTATTTCGAGCAGGAGGTGGTGCCGCGGCTCGACTCCCGGCATCGGTTCATCGGGCCGCTCGGCCTGCGGCGGAAGCGGCGCTTCCTGGCTGCCGCGCGCTGTCTGGTGGTGCCGAGCCTGTGCCCGGAGACCAGCTCGCTGGTGGCGATGGAGGCGCTGTCCTGCGGCACGCCGGTCGTCGCCTTCCCGAGCGGCGCCCTGCCGGAGATCGTCGATCACGGCCGCACCGGCTTCCTGGTCAAGGACGTGGCGGAGATGGCGGAGGCGATCCGCGCCGCCGCCGGCCTCGACCCCGCCGAATGCCGTGCCGAGGCCGTCCGGCGCTTCTCCCTCGACCGGATGGTCGACCGTTACATCGCGGTCTATCAGAGGCTGGCGGCCCGTGCGCAGCCGGCGCCGGCGCTGCGGGCCCTCGGATGACCACCGCCGAGGTGCTGACGGAGGAGACGGCGCTGGCCGCGCTCGAGCCGGAATGGTGGGCGCTCTGGTCGCGCTGTCCGGAGGCGACGCCGTTTCAGTCCCCGGCCTGGCTGCTGCCCTGGTGGCGCTGCTTCGCACCCGGCCGGCTGCGGACGATCGCGGTGCGGCAGGATGGCCGCCTGACCGGCCTGGCGCCGCTTTATCTCGAAGACGGTCCGCGCGGCCGGCGGCTGCTCCTGCTCGGGCTCGGGACCACCGACTATCTGGACGTGCTGCTCGACCCGGACCACGCCGAGCCGGCGACCGCGGCGATTGAGCAGACGGCCTGCGGCCTGGACTGGGAGGCGTGGGAGCTGGAGGAGCTGGCGCCCGGCGCCGCCTCTCTCCGGCTGGGTTGTCCGGCCGGCTGCGCCGAGACCGCCGGCGGGCACAGCGCCTGCCCGACGCTTGATCTGGCCGGGCCGGACGACCTGTCGCTCTGCGTCCCGGCCCGCCGGCGCAAGCAGCTGCGGCGGGCGCTGGCGCTGGCGTCCAGGCGCGGCACGACCACGGTCGAGCCGGCCGGGGACGATGCCGAGGGTTTCCTCGACGACCTGCTGCACCTGCACGGTGCCCGCTGGGCCGAGCGGGGAGAGTCGGGGCTGCTGCGGGATGAGGCGGTGCAGCGCTTCCATCGGGCCGCCCTGCCGGGGCTGGTCCGGTCGGGCCTGGCGCGCCTCGCCCGGCTGCGGATCGGCGGGCGGGTGGCCGGCGTGTTCTATGGCCTGTCCGACCGCGGCCGGACCTACGCCTATCTCGGCGGCTTCGACCCGGACTACGCCCATGAGAGTCCGGGGGCGATCCTGATCGGCGATGCCGTCGCGGCCACGCTCCGCGAGGGCGGGCGCGAGTTCCACTTCCTGCGCGGCCGCGAGGACTACAAATACGGCTGGGGCGCGGTCGACCGCTGGAACCATCGCCGCAGCTTCCGGAGGGGCTTGGCGTGACCCTCGACCCGGCCCTCGGGGCGGCCGGCTGTCCGCAGGCGCTCTGGCCAGCCCTTCGCGACTGCCTGGCGGGCGAGCTCCCGGTCGCCTCCGCCCTGACGCAGCTGCTGATCCATGCCGAAAGCGGACCGGCGCTGACGCGGCTGCTGGCGGCGGTGGATGCTGCCCTGCCCGCAGGCGAGATCGCGGTCCGGCGCCGGCTGCAGGCGCTGCGGCGGATGCATGGCGAGCATCCGCAGGCCTGGGAGACGATCCAGGCCGTCCTGCGCGAGGTCCGGCACGATGACGCCGCGATGGACGAGGCGCAGGCGGTCGAGGCTTTCGCCCAGGCCTTCGACCGCGCCGCCGGCGTCTCGCCCGAGGCCAGCGTCGCCCTGCACTCCTTCGGCGACCCCGTCCGGCTGGAGCGGGTGACGGCGGAGGTGGTGCGGCGGATGGCGGAATGGGGGCTGCTCGGGCCCGACCGGGTGGTGCTGGATCTCGGCTGCGGCATCGGCCGCTTCGCCGTGGCGATCGCCGGGCATGTCCGGCAGGTGGTCGGCCTCGACATCTCTGCCCGGATGGTCGAGGAAGCACGCCGGCGCTGCGCCGGGCTGGCGAATATCGAGATCCGTCGGACCTCCGGCCGGGACCTGGCGGGCATCGCCGACGGGACGATCGACACCATCCTGGCGGTGGACAGCTTTCCCTATCTGGTTCTGGCGGGCCCGGCGCTGGTGCGGCGCCATGTCGAGGAGGCGGCGCGGGTGCTGAGGCCCGGCGGCCACCTCCTGATCCTCAACCACTCCTATCGCGGCGATGCCGAGGCCGACCGCCGCGAGCTGGCGGAGCTCGCCGCCGCGACCGGGTTCCGTTTGCGCCTGGCCGGAACCCGCCCCTTCGCCCTTTGGGACGGGCTCGCCTTCCACCTGGTCAGGAACCGGTGACGCTTCAGGGCGTCACCGCACCCGCCTTGGCCGTCAGCCCCGCGCCCTCCCGGGCCGCGCGGAAGCCGACCGCCAGGGCGGGGAGGGCGGCGGCCTGCTCCTCGGCGAAATGGGCGATGGTCTTGCGCAGGCCGTCTTCCAACGCGATCCGGGGCGACCAGCCGAGCAGGCTCCGTGCCCGCTCGATATCCGGCCGGCGCCGCTGCGGGTCGTCCACCGGCAGCGGCTTGCGCACGATGCGGGAGCGCGAGCCGGTCAGGGCCAGCACCCGCGTCACCAGCTCGCGCACCGTCAGCTCCACCGGGTTGCCGAGATTGACCGGGCCATCGGGCGAGGTCCGGCAGGCCATCAATCGCATCAGCCCGTCGACCAGGTCGTCAACATAGCAGAAGGATCGGGTCTGCTCCCCGGTGCCGTAGACGGTGATGTCGTCGCCGGCCAGCGCCTGGGTCACGACGTTCGACACCACCCGCCCGTCATCGGCCCGCATCCGCGGCCCGTAGGTGTTGAAGATCCGGGCCACCCGTACTTCGACCCGGCCGGCGCGCTCGAAGTCGAAGGTCAGCGTCTCCGCAGCCCGCTTACCCTCGTCGTAGCAGGCGCGGGGGCCGGTCGGGTTGACGTGGCCCCAATAGCTCTCGGCCTGCGGATGAACCTCCGGGTCGCCATAGACCTCGCTGGTCGAAGCCAGGAGGAACCGCGCCGCCTTGCGCTCGGCCAGCGCCAGCAGGTTGCGGGTGCCCAGCACGCTGGTCAGCATCGTGTGCTCGGGGTCCGACTGATATTGCGGCGGCGACGCGGCGCAGGCGAGGTTGAAGACCAGATCCACGGAATTCCGGGAAATCGCGGCGGGCACGGGTGCGATGACATCGGCCTCAACCAGGTCGAAGCGCGGATCGCGCGCCAGGTGCCGCAGATTGTCCCGCCGCCCGGTGCGGAGATTGTCGAGGCACAGCACCCGGAATCCGTCCGCGAGCAGCGCGTCGCAGAGATGGGATCCGATGAAGCCGGCACCCCCGGCGACGATGGCGGTGCGCTGTTTGCCGTTCTTCATGATCATCCTCTCTCGTTGACGTCCGCCTACTTCACGACACGGAGATGTGGGCGGGCCCCGCCCCGGCTGCGGTCGCCGCCGCTCGCGGCGGCGCGGACGCGGCGCTGCCTCGCCAGCTCCTCCACCCGCCGCAGGAGCGTTTCCTCCAGTTCCGCCGCGCGGCGGGTGGAGGAGTGCTCCGCCAGGACGCGCTGCCGCGCCGCCTCGCCGATGGCCCGGCGCAGCGGCTCGGGGGTCTGGGTCAGCAGCCCGGCCACCTCGTCGCTGCCGCGGGCCAGGCAGATCTCGATGCCCGGGGCGAAGATCGTCTCGATGCCGTCCCAGAGATCGGAGATCACGGGCGTGCCGCAGGCGGCGGCCTCGAACAGCCGCACGCTCGGGCTGTGGCCGGCGCGGATCATGTCGGCGCGGGTGACGTTCAGGGCGAAGCGGCAGGAATTGTAGAAGGCGCAGTGCTCGCGGGGCGGCACATGCTCGATATGCGTCACGTTTCCAGGCCAGCGGATGTCGCGTGGGAACTGCGACCCGGCGACGACGAAGCGCAGTTCCGGCAGCCTGCGCGCCGGCTCCAGCAGCAGCCGCTCCAGCGTCGGCTGACGGTCCGGGCTGTAGGTGCCGAGATAGCCGAGATCGTAGCGCGACGGTCCCGGGGCGGGCCGATAGGCTTCGGTGTCGACGGAGCAGTACAGCGGCAGCGCCGCGGCGGCGCCGTAGCGCTGTTCCAGATGCGCCAGGGTCGGGCCGCCGGTGAAGGACAGGTACAGGTCGAAGCCGGGGATCAGCTCGGGCGACAGGTATTCGAAGTCGCCGCGCTCCAGCTTCGCCAGCGTTACCGGCGTGTCGATGTCGTAGAAGGCGGTGACCCCGGTGGCGGCGCCCTGCACCCAGGCCGCGACGGAGACGCCGTCGGCGACATAGGAGCCGACGATCACGGCATCGGCGGCCGCGACCTCCGCACGATAGGCCGGCAAGGTGTCGACGCCGGAATAGAGCTCCAGGCGGCAGAAGTCCGGATCCGGCAGGTCGCGGTTCTCGGCGTACCAGGGCTGGTCCTGCTCCAGGAACAGGATGTCGTGGCCGCGCCGCGCCAGGGCCCGCAGCAGCGCCCGGTAGGTGGTGGCGTGGCCGTTGCCCCAGGAGGAGGAAAGGCTGAGCCCGATGAAGACGAGACGCAGGGGGCGGGTCATGCGGCTGTCCTTTCGCGCTTCGCCTCGGCCGTCTCGCGCAGTAGCGCGTCGACCTGGGCGCCGCGGCGGGCATAGGTGTGCTCCGCCAGGATCCGGGCGCGGGCGGCCGCGCCGATGGCCTGGGACCGGTCGCGGTCCAGCGCCTGCAGATGCGCCGCCACCTCGGCGCCGTCGCGGGCGACCAGCACCTCCTCGTCCGGCTTCAGGAACAGCTCGATGCCCTCCCAGGCATCGGTGATCAGGCAGCCGCCGGCGCCGGCCGCCTCGAACACCCGGGTGGCGGGGGAGAAGCCGGTGGCCGCCATGCTGTCGCGGGCGATGTTCAGCACCGCCAGCGGCGTGGCGTTGAAGGCGTTGTGGTCGGCCGTGCCGACATGGCCGATCCAGCGCGTGTTGCGCGGCATGGCGCGGTCCTCCCAGCCGGCGCCGCCGATCAGGAAGCGGCGGTCGGGCAGCCGCGCCGCCGGGGCCAGGAAGAAGGCGGCGACCCGGGCCTCGCGATCCGGCAGCCGGTTGCCCAGGAAGGCCAGGTCGCACTCGAAGCGCGGGTCGGGCGGCGCCGGATGATGGGTTTCGGGGTCCAGGGCGTTGTAGATCGGCACGCAGCGCCGGGCGCCAAGCGCCTCATAGGCCGCGACCACCGGCGGACCGCCGCCATAGGTCAGCACCATGTCGAGGTCGGGCAGGGCGCGCCGCAGCGGGTGGTCCGGGCCGCCGCGCTGCAGCTCGGCCAGGGTCGCCGGCGCGTCGACATCCCAGAAGATCCGGATCGCGTCCGGCCGCGCCGCCGCCATCGTGCCTTCGATCAGCAGGTCGTCGAACACGCCGACGCCGCTGGCCTTGACCACCACATCGGCCAGGGCCGCCTCGGCGATCACCGCACGCGCGGCCTCCTCGGTGGCGGGATAGACGCGGACCTCGGCCCAGCCCGGCGGGTCGATGTCGCGATGCGACTGCCGGTCGAAGGCGTCGGGCTCGTAGAAGGTGACCCGGTGGCCGCGGCCGGCGAGGTCGCGCAGCAGGCCGCGATAGTAGGTGGCGGCGCCGTTCCAGTAGGAGGACAGCAGGCTGGATCCGTAGAAGGCGATCCTCATGCGACGGACTCCATCGGTGTGGCGGTGCGCAGCCGGGCCAGGATCGCCAGCAGCTCGCGCATGCGGTGGGCACAGCTGTGCCGGGCGCGGATCGTCTCCAGGCCGCTGGCGGCCAGGCTGCGGCGCAGCTCCGGATCGTCGCGCAGGGCGGTCAGGTGGCGGGTCATCTCCGCCCCGTCCTCCGCGACCAGGTAATCCTGGCCGGGCCTGAACAGGCCTTCGGTGTCGTGCCACGGCGCGCAGGCCAGCGGGATGCCGCAGGCCAGGGCCTCGAACACCCGGATCGTCGGAATGCCCGGCAGCCGGTCGACATAGAAGCGGCGCGGCACATGGACGGTGGCGAGATGTCGGGCGAAGGCGGCCGGCACCTCCGCATTGGCCAGCCAGCCGTGATAGCGGGCACCCTCGACGGCCAGGCGCGACAGCGCTTCCCGCGGGTAGCGCACGCCGTGGATGTCGAGCGGCAGCCCGGCGGCCCGGGCCGGCTGGAACAGGAAGGTGTCGAGCTCGGCGCTGCGCTCCTCATCACCCCAGTTGCCGACCCAGATCAGCCCCTCGCGCGGGCCCTCCTGGTCCGGCGGCCGGAACAGGCGGGTGTCGGCCGCCTCGTGCCAGACGAAGGCGCGGCGGCCCCAGCCCCAGCGCCGGTAGACCTCGGCCAGCGCCGCGCCGAAGGCCAGCACACCGTCATAGCCGTCGAGGTCGAAGCGGTGGATCGCCTCGGGATCGCTGACGGCGCGGTGATGGGTGTCGTGAAACAGCGCCGTGAAACGCCCGCCGCGGCGTCGCAGCCGGCCGATGGCGGCCACCAGCGCGGGGTCGTTCCATTCATGGACGATGACGGCGTCGGCGCCGTCCAGCGCCTGCTCCAGGTCGAGATCCGGCCCGTAGGCGGTCGAGGACAGCTCGGGATAGGCGCGCTGCCAGGCCTCCAGCGCCTCCTCGCCATGGTCGTGCAGCAGGTTCGCCACGCTCCAGGCGCCGGCCGGCTCGTAGGCAGCGACCTCATGCCCGGCATGGATCAGCTCGCGCAGCACGCCGCGCAGGAAATGCGCGTTGCCGTGGTTCCAGCACGAGCGCAGGGAATGGGTGAAGTAGACGAATTTCATTCCGCCGCCTCCCGTGCAGGCCGCCGTGCCGCCGTGGCCAGAAGGCCGCGGTACAGGCCGGCCATCCGGTCGGCCATGGCGGCGATGGTGAAGCGCGCCGCCCGCCGGCGCGCGGCGTCGCCCAGCCGCTCCCGCAGCTCGCGGTCCCTCAGCACCTGGCCGAGGGCGGCGGCGATGGCGGTTTCGTCGCGCGGCGGCACGAAGATCGCGGCGCCGGTCCACAGCTCGCGGAAGGTCGGGATGTCGGACAGCACCAGGGCGCAGCCGGCCTGGGCCGCCTCCAGCACCGCCAGGCCGAACGGCTCGAACAGCGCGGTGGAGGCGAAGACCGGCCGCCGGGCCAGGCAGTCGCGCAGGTCGTCCCCGCCGAGATTGCCGAGGCACAGCGCATGGCGCGGCGTCGCGCGGGCGCCGTTCGGGCCTTGCAGCGGGCCGGC
>NZ_JBCNNF010000303.1:0-8309 GCF_039594555.1 Inquilinus sp. | reverse complement strand
GGGGCGTCAAGGTGCCGGGCGACATGATCCTGGTCAGCGTCGACAACATGCTGGACGGCGCCTACAGCATCCCGTCGCTGACCACGATCGACATCCGCGTGCGCGACCGCGCCGAGATCGCGGTGTCCGAGCTGGTGCACCTGATGGAGGAGGACCGGGCCGAGCCGACGGACGTCGCCGTCCCGGTCAACATCGTGGTGCGCGAGTCCTCCCGCTTCCTGACGCGGCGGGGGTGAGGTCGCGCCTCACCCCTCGATGCGCACCCCGGCCGGGCCGGCCTCGACCGTGCCGATGCGGCGGGCGGCGGGGTGGCCGGCGGCGACGATCCGCGCCAGCAGGTCGTCAGCATGGTCCGGCGCGCAGGACACCAGCAGCCCGCCCGAGGTCTGCGGATCGGTCAGCAGGTGGCGGCGCCACTCCGGCAGGCCGGGCGGCAGCGTCGCCTCGGCCCCGTAGCTGGCCCAGTTGCGGTGCGAGGCGCCGGTGACGAAGCCGTCCTTTGCCAGCGCCTCGGCCTGGGCGAACAGCGCCGGCCCGTCGGCCCGGATCGCCAGGGTGACGCCGGCGCCGCGCGCCATCTCCAGCCCGTGGCCGAGCAGGCCGAAGCCGGTGACGTCGGTGACGGCATGCACCGCCGCCTCCCGCCCCAACTCGGCCCCGATGCGGTTCAGCTGGGTGGTGCTGGCGATCATCTCGGCATAGCCGTCGGGCGACAGCGCCTGCTTCTTGAAGGCGGCGGAATAGATGCCGACGCCCAGCGCCTTGGTCAGGATCAGCGCGTCGCCGGGCCGGGCGTCGGAGTTGCGGCGCAGCTCCGACGGCCGGCAGGTGCCGATCACGGCGAGGCCGTAGATCGGCTCCGGCGCGTCGATCGAATGGCCGCCGGCGACCGGAATGCCGGCCTCGGCGCAGGTCGCGGCGCCGCCGGCCAGGATCTCGCGCACCGTCTCCGCCGGCAGCTTGCCCAGCGGCATGCCGAGGATGGCCAGCGCGAAGATCGGCTGCCCGCCCATGGCGTAGACGTCGGAGATGGCGTTGGTGGCGGCGATCCGCCCGAAATCGCGCGGGTCGTCGACCACCGGCATGAAGAAATCGGTGGTGGCGATGACGCAGCGGTCGTCGTCGAGCTGCCAGACCGCGGCGTCGTCGCCGGTCTCGGTGCCGACCAGCAGCTGGCGGAACGGCGCCGCCGCCGGCTGGCCGGCCAGCAGCTCCTGCAGCACGGCGGGGGCCAACTTGCAGCCGCAGCCGCCGCCATGCGCCAGGCTGGTCAGCCGCACCGGTACGGGGTCGCTGTCGCGGGTTGCGAGGACCATGGGGTCTTCCTTTCGATCAGACCGAGATCTCGGCCGCGTCCAGGCCATAGGCGAAGGTGTCGGCGTCGAGGCAGTCGAGCCGGACGCCCGCGACCTCGGCCTGCGGATACATCAGGAAGGCCAGTGCCGGGCCGGCGCTGCCGGGCAGCGCCACGTCATGGGCATCGTTATAGGCGATCCAGTTGCCCTCCCAGGCGCCGAACAACCCGCCTCGGGCCGCCGCGACCTTCGGGTCGTCGAGGGCGAGCTGCCCCGGCGGCTCCTCCAGCGCCACCTTGCGCACATCGGCGGGATCGACCGGGACCCAGCCGAAGCCGGCCAGATGAACCTCGGCCCGGCAATGCTGCGCCTTGGTGACCGTCGGGCTGTTGGCGCCGAGGCTCTTATAGCCGAAGCGGGACGCGGCCACGCGGATGCCGTACACGTCCCGGGCGGGAATGCCGGAGGCGCGCGCCAGCCCGACATAAAGGGCGTTGAGATCGGCGCATTTGCCGCCGAGATAGCCGGTCTGCAGCATCGTGGCGATGTCGCCGAGGCCGCAGCCGCGGACGGCCGCGTCGCGGAAGGTGTTCAGCACCACCCATTCATAGATCGCGCGCGCCTTGGCGAGATCGCCATCGGCGCCGGCGGTGATCCGGTCCGCCGTCTCCCGCACGATGCCGTCGGTCGGGATCAGCGCCGTGGGCCGGAGATAACGCTGCCGCTCTGTATCGGTCAGGGGCTGTGCCGCCCCGGGCGCCGCCAGCGCCACCGCGCGGTCACGCAGCGCGGCGGAGCTGGTCACCTCCGCCTTCGGCGCCGCCTCGCCGTCGGCCCAGACCAGATGCAGCATGGCGGCGCCGGAGGCCGCATCGCGCTCGATCGTGGCCGACGCCGCATTGGTGGTCCAGCGCGTGTCGCCCGGGCGGATCCAGGCCGCCTCCTCGATCGACGGCAGCGGCACCCAGGCCTGGAGGCCGCCGGCACCGCCGTCGGGGCGCTTGGGCGCGATCCGGGTCGTCAGCGCGAACCGCCGCCAGTCGCCCGGCGACGGCGCGAAGACGACATCGGCCGCGGAGGCCCGCCCGACCAGGGTGGGGGTGGCCAAAGCGGCGGACAGGGCGACGCCCGCCCGGAGGACGTCACGGCGGCTGGTCATGGTCGGGTTTCCTGTGTGTTCGAACGCGGATGACCCGCCATGGGCGGCCGCGGAACTTCGGGATAGGGAATGGCGCCACCAGCGGCCACGCGGCATCGCGCCGCCCCTGCGGGCGGAGGAAGGTGCCTGTCGGCATCGATGCAGCCCCGCGACGCGGGAGCGCTGAGGAACGCCACGGCGGCGATTAGACGGCGAAGGCGGGCGGAAGGTCAATCGGCGCATGCTCGCGACTCGCCGTTCCGCACCGTTTTTCTTCCACGCGGAGGATCACAATAAGCTGTTGTAATACCGAAATAATACGAAGGTATAGGGTGTCATCGGCCGTTTGACTTGGAACCGTTCCAAGGGTAGCATTTTCCGGATTTGGCACGTCTTTTGCGGAACCGGCTTCCAGGAGGTCCAGGATGGACATGAAGCTCTCGCGCCGCGGCTTCCTGAAAGGGGCCGGCGCGGGTGTGGCGGGCACGACGCTGGGGGCCTTCGGCTTCGGCGAGATCGAAGCGGCCTATGCTGCCTCGATCCGGCCGTTCAAGCTCGCCAACACCGTCGAGACCCGCAACACCTGCACCTATTGCTCGGTGGCCTGCGGCATCATCCTCTACTCCAAGGGCGACCTGCGGAAGGGCGAGAAGGCCGAGATCGTCCATATCGAGGGCGATGCCGACCACCCGACCAACCGCGGCACGCTGTGTCCGAAGGGCGCGGCGTTGCTGGACACGGTCAAGTCCGCCAACCGACTGCAGCACCCGATGCTGCGGCGCGCCGGCAGCGACAAGTTCGAGCAGATCACCTGGGATGCGGCGCTGGACAAGATCGCCCGCGCCATGAAGGACGATCGCGACGCGAACTTCATCGCCAAGAACAAGGACGGCGTGACGGTCAATCGATGGCTGACCACGGGGTTCCTCGCGGCCTCGGCGACCACCAACGAAACCGCCTACGCCACCTACAAGGTGGTGCGCAGCACCGGCATTCTGGCGTTCGACAACCAGGCACGCGTCTGACACGGCCCGACGGTGGCGAGTCTCGCCCCGACATTTGGCCGTGGAGCCATGACGAACTCCTGGACGGACATCAAGAACACCGACCTGGTCATCATCATGGGCGGCAATGCCGCCGAAGCGCATCCCTGCGGCTTCAAATGGGTGACCGAGGCCAAGGCCAACCGCGGCGCCAAGCTGATCGTCGTCGACCCGCGCTTCACCCGCTCGGCGTCGGTGGCGGATTTCTACGCGCCGATCCGGCAGGGCACGGACATCGCCTTCCTGCTGGGCATGATCAACCAATGCATCCAGAACGACCGGGTGCAGTGGGAGTATGTGAAGGCCTTCACCAACGCCACCTTCCTGGTGAAGGAGGGCTTCACCTACAAGGACGGCCTGTTCACCGGCTATGACGAGCAGAAGCGCGACTACGACAAGTCGACCTGGGACTACGAGATCGGGCCGGACGGCTATGCCGTGGTCGACGACACGCTGCAGCATCCGCGCTGCGTGTGGAACCTGCTGAAGCAGCACGTCGCCCAATACACGCCGGAGATGGTCGAGCGCATCTGCGGCACGCCGAAGGACAAGTTCCTGAAGGTGGCGCAGATGGTCGGCGAGACCGCGTCGCCGACCAAGGCGATGACGTCGATGTACGCGCTGGGCTGGACGCAGCATTCCAAGGGCGCCCAGAACATCCGCACCATGGCGATGCTGCAGCTGATCCTGGGCAATATCGGCATCCGCGGCGGCGGCATGAACGCCCTGCGCGGCCATTCCAACATCCAGGGGCTGACCGATATCGGGCTGCTGTCGAACTCGCTGCCCGGCTACATGAACCTGCCGCTGGACAAGGAAAAGGACTTCGCCACCTACATGTCGACCCGCGGCTACAAGCCGCTGCGGCCGAACCAGACCAGCTTCTGGCAGAACTACAAGAAGTTCTTCGTCAGCTTCCAGAAGGCGATGTTCGGCGCGGCGGCGACGCCGGAGAACGACTTCGCCTATGACTGGCTGCCGAAGCTCGACGTGCCCAACTACGACATCCTGCGGGCCTTCGAGCTGATGAAGCAGGGCAAGATGAACCTCTATTTCTGCCAGGGGTTCAATCCGATGCAGGCCTTCCCCAACCGGGGCAAGCTGGCCGAGGGGCTGGCCAAGCTGAAGCTGCTGGTGGTGATGGACCCGCTGGAGACCGAGACGGCGCGGTTCTGGGAAAACCACGGCGTCTACAACAATGCGGACACCGCCGCGATCCAGACCGAGGTGATCCAGCTGCCCACCACCTCCTTCGCCGAGGATGAGGGGGCGCTGGTCAATTCCGGGCGCTGGCTGCAGTGGCACTGGCCGGGCGGCACGCCGCCGGGCGAGGCCAAGACCGATGCCTGGATCATGGCGCAGATCCACCTGCGGCTGAAGGAGCTGTACCAGAAGGAGGGCGGGGCCTTCCCCGACCCGATCCTGAACCTGAACTGGGCCTATGCCGACCCGAACGAGCCGAAGCCGGAGGAGTTGGCGAAGGAGATGAACGGGTCCGCCCTGGTGGACCTGTACGACCCGGCCGACCCGACCAAGAAGATCGTCGAGGCCGGCAAGCAGCTGCCGAACTTCGCGGTGATGCGCGACGACGGGTCGACCGCCAGCGGCTGCTGGATCTTCGCCGGCAGCTTCACCGAGGCCGGTAACATGATGGCCCGGCACGACAACTCCGACCCGGACGACACCGGCACCTTCCCGAACTGGACGTTCGCCTGGCCGGCCAACCGGCGGATCCTGTACAACCGCGCCTCCTGCGACGTCTCCGGCAAGCCCTGGGACCCGTCGCGCAAGCTGCTGGAATGGGACGGCAGCAAATGGACGGGCTACGACGTCCCCGACATTTCGCCGACAGCGAAGCCGGAAGACGTCGGGCCGTTCATCATGAACGCGGAGGGCGTGTCGCGGCTGTTCGCCCGCGGCCTGATGCGGGAAGGCCCGTTCCCGGTGCATTACGAGCCGTTCGAGAGCCCCGTCGCCAACGTCATCGCGCCGAAGGTGCGGGGCAACCCGGCGGCGCGGGTGTTCGCGGACGATTTCGCGCAGTTCGCGGATATCGGCTCACCGGAATTCCCCTATGCCGCGACCTCCTACCGGCTGACGGAGCATTTCCACTACTGGACCAAGAACAACCATGTGAACGCGATCCTGCAGCCGGAATTCTTCGTCGAGATCTCGGAGGAGCTGGCGAAGGAGAAGGGCATCGCCAAGGGCGGCTGGGTCCGGGTCTGGTCGAAGCGCGGCTCGGTCTTCGCCAAGGCGGTGGTGACCAAGCGGATCCGGCCGCTGGTGTGCGACGGCAAGACCGTCCACATCGTCGGCATCCCGATCCATTGGGGCTTCATCGGCGCGGCGAAGAAGGGCTTCCCGGCGAATGTGCTGACGCCCTTCGTCGGCGACGCCAACATCGAGACGCCGGAGTTCAAGGCCTTCTGCGTCAACATCGAGGCCTCGTCCGGGCCGGCGGTGGCGTGAGGAGATAAGGCATGTTCCCCCCGCTCCCCAACCCCACCGTCGCCCCGACCGCCCCGAAGTTCGGCGACCAGGACCTGATCAAGCGCTCGGCCTCGACGATCACCCCGGCCGCCGTCAGGCAGACCGAGGTGGCCAAGCTGATCGACGTGTCGAAATGCATCGGCTGCAAGGCGTGCCAGTCCGCCTGCATCGAGTGGAATGACACGCGGGCGCAGCCGATCGGTGAGAATCTCGGCGTCTACGACAATCCGGCCGACCTGACGCCGGATATGTTCACGCTGATGCGCTTCACCGAATGGGAGAACCCGGAGACCCAGAACCTCGAATGGCTGATCCGCAAGGACGGCTGCATGCATTGCGAGGATCCGGGCTGCCTGAAGGCCTGCCCGTCGCCGGGCGCGATCGTGCAGTATTCGAACGGCATCGTCGATTTCGTGCACGAGAACTGCATCGGCTGCGGCTATTGCGTGAAGGGCTGCCCCTTCGACATCCCGCGCGTGTCGCAGACCGACCACAAGGCCTACAAATGCACCCTGTGCTCCGACCGCGTCGCGGTCGGGCTGGGGCCGGCCTGCCAGAAGGCCTGCCCGACCCAGGCCATCGTGTTCGGCACCAAGGACGAGATGAAGGAATGGGCCGACTTCCGGATCAAGGACCTGAAGTCGCGCGGCTTCGACAATGCCGGGCTGTACGACCCGCCCGGCGTCGGCGGCACCCATGTGATGTATGTGCTGCACCATGCCGACAAGCCGGAGATCTATGCCAACCTGCCGAAGAACCCGTCGATCAGCCCGCTGGTCGAAGCCTGGAAGGGCATGAGCAAGATCGTCGGCCTGGGCGCCATCGGCTTCGCCGCGGTGGCCGGCGTGGTCCACCACCTGTTCGCCGGCGCCAACCGCGTACAGCCGGAGGATGAGGAGCACGCCGAGGAGCTGGCGGGAGGAGACCGGAGATGAGCGCCGACGCCCCCCGCGTTCCGCCCGCCCGTGTGCCCCCCTCCCCCATCCCCGGCGACATCCAGCCGGGTGACGACGTCCATCCCGGTCGGCCGGTGGTGGTCAACCGCTACAATCTCGGCGCCCGGATCAACCACTGGATCACCGCGGTCAGCCTGGTGCTGCTGGCCCTGTCCGGCCTGGCGATGTTCCACCCCAGCCTGTTCTTCCTGACCGCGCTGTTCGGCGGCGGCCAGATGACGCGCACCCTGCACCCCTGGATCGGCGTGGTCCTGTTCCTTTCCTTCGCCGGTTTGTTCGTCCGTTTCTGGAAAGCCAATCTGTGGAAGAGCGAGGACAACACCTGGCTGCGCCGCATCCGCGACGTCGTCGCCGGCAACGAGGAAAAGCTGCCGGAGCTGGGCAAGTACAATGCCGGCCAGAAATTCGTGTTCTGGGGCATGTCGATCCTGATCATCCTGCTGATCGCCAGCGGCATCGTCGTCTGGGACCAGTACTTCTTCGAATTCACCACGATCGAGCAGAAGCGCATCGCCATCCTGGTGCATGCGGCAATGGCGGTGTTCGCCATCTGCGTCTGGATCGTGCATGTCTATGCCGCGATCTGGGTTCGTGGCACCATCGGGGCGATGACCCGGGGCAAGGTCTCCGGCGGCTGGGCATGGCGCCACCATCGCAAATGGCTGCGCGAGCTGGTGGCGAGGAAGTCAGGTCCCGGCAAATCCGCGGCGCCCTGAGTCCGGGGCGCCTTCCGCATTCACGTGGCCCGTCGGGTTCGTGAGGATCGATATGAGTGATGACCTGGCCCGGCCCGACCCGACCGTGATCGGCGACGTCGCGGCCCCGCCTTTCGCCCGCCTGCCGGACCCGCTGCAGCTGTGCATCGACCGCACACTGCGCCTGCGGGTCCTGGCGGCGACCAGCGAGATCGGGCCCTATCTGCGCTTCCTGTCCGACCTGGTCGAGCTGCAGTACCGTATCCAGGACGACCTGCCCGAGCCCGCGCTGCCCGACGCGGCGGCGCTGGCGCGCGCCCGCGAGCACGCCATGCCGCCGCTGGACCGCACCGGCTTTACCCCCGACGCGGCCTTCGAGGCGATCTTCGACCGCTTCATCGGCGCCGCCGCGGACATCGAGATGCCGCCGGCCGCCGCAGCGGCGCTGCAGCGGGTGCGCGCCGCCGACGCGGCCGGACGCGCCCGGCTGCTGCATGCGGTGCTGACCGACGACATCCCGGCCGACGCCCTGGCCGAGCATGCCTTCGCCGCGGCGGTGCTGCAGGTGCATTTCTCGCGCATGGCGGCGCGGCTGGACGCCAAGGCGCTGGTTCCGGTCGGCAACGGCGCCTGCCCCTGCTGCGGCGCCCCGCCGGTCAGCACCATGGTGGTGAGCTGGCGCGGCATGC
>NZ_JBCNNF010000302.1:0-8414 GCF_039594555.1 Inquilinus sp. | reverse complement strand
CGGCAAGTATGTGCGCACGCACGCGGACGGCTACTGGAACGACAATCTGCTCGCGCTGATGGAGTGCGTGGCCTAATTGCCGGTATCGACTTCTCGACCGGGCATGGGGCCGTGGGCTCCTGCCCGGACCTCCCCACAAAAATAGGACTCAAGACATGCCGGATTTGAAGGTCGCGCACGTGCGCCAACAGGGCGTCGATCTCATCATTGCGCCCCTTGATCGCCAGTTCGGTTACAAGACGCGCGAGGCTCAGCAGGAGATCATCGATGAGATTCAGCTACACTCCCGATCGGCTGGGCTCGCAGGTACCGTGGTCCCGGTGTGGGATGGCGGCGGTGGACAGATGGCCTTTATCGCGCCAAGGAACTGGCACGCGTTCTTCAGAAGCCTGAATCTCCGTGCCGTTTGGGCGAACGTCAATCGGGAGCTTCATTGGTAGGCAATGAGCAAGATGGCCCGAGTTGCACTACTCCGATGTTCTGGTCGACATAGCCTCAAACGGGCAAATCTACCTAGCCCAGCTTCCGCAGCAGCTCGATCAGAGTCGTGCGCTCCGCCTCGCTCAGCGGTGCCAGCGTCTCCTCGGTGATGCGGTGCGCCAGCGGCACGATGCGCTCGGCCAGGGCCTGGCCGGCGGGGCTCAGGGCCACCTCCAGCCGGCGGCCGTCCTCTGGGTCCGGGCGGGTCTCGATCAGGCCGCGCTTGCCCAGCCGGTCGACCACGCCCTTGATCGTCGCCGCGTCCATGGCGGTGCGGCGGCCGAGCCGGTTCTGCGAGCAGGGGCCGCGCTCCAAGAGCTTGGCTAGCACCGCCCATTGCGTCGCCGTCAGGTCCTGCTCGCCGATGCCGGCGGCGAAGATCGCCGCGTGGCGTTGGCTGACCTGGCGCAGGATGAAGCCGATCTGGTCGTCGAGGATGTAGGCCGGCCCGTTGGGCCTGCGCGCGGCGATGGTCATGGGCGCCTCATATCACACGGCGAGATAGGCGTCGCGGATCTCCGGCTGCGCCTCCAGCTCCGCCATCGTGCCGCCGAAGCGGATGCGGCCGGTCTCGATGATGTAGGCGCGGTCGCTGATCAGCCGGGCGAAATGTAGGTTCTGCTCAGACAAGAGGACGCTCAGCCCCTCGCGCTTCATCGCCAGGATGGCGTCGGCCATCTGCTCGACGATCTTCGGCGCCAGCCCTTCCGACGGCTCGTCCAGCAGCACCAGCGACGGGTTGCCCATCAGGGTCCGGGCGATGGTCAGCATCTGCTGCTCGCCGCCGCTCATCCGCCCGCCGGGGCGGCGGCGCATCTCGGCCAGGTTGGGGAACAGGGCGTAGAGGCGCTCCGGCGTCCAGGTCGGCGCGCCCGGCCGCGGCGGCTGCAGGCCGACGACCAGGTTCTCCTCCACCGTCAGATCGGTGAAGATCCGCCGGTCCTCCGGCACATAGCCCAGGCCGGCGCGGGCGATCTCATGCGTCGGCTTGGACGAGATCTCGGTGCCGCGGAACAGAATCCGGCCCTCGCGCCGCGGCACCAGCCCGACCAGCGAGCGGAAGGTGGTGGACTTGCCGGCGCCGTTGCGGCCGAGAAAGGCGACCACCTCGCCCTCGCCGACCTCGAAGCCGACATCGAACAGGATGTGGGCCGGGCCGTAATGGGCGTTGAGGCCGGAGACCGAGAGCGTCATGCCGGCACCCCTTCGCGATGCTTGGCGTAGTAGAGCAGCCCGTCGCCGAGATAGACCGCGCGCACCTGCGGGTCGCGGCGCACCGCCTCGGGCGGCCCCTCGGCGATCAGCGCGCCGCGGTTCAGCACCATGATCCGGTCGGCATGCTCGAACACCACATCCATGTCGTGCTCGGTGAACAGCACGCCGATCCGCCGCTGCCGCGCGACCTGCGCCGTCAGTCGCATCAGCGCCACCCGCTCCTTCGGCGCCATGCCGGCGGTCGGCTCGTCCATCAAAAGCAATTTGGGTGCGTTGGCGAGTGCGATCGACAGCTCCAGCCGCTTGACGTCGCCATAGGCGAGCTCCCCGCAGGCCCGCTCCGCCGCGCCGCCGAGGCCGACGAGGTCGAGCAGCGCGTCGGCCTCGTCGCGATAGGCGCGGCCGGCGAAAGCCAGGCCGAACCGGCGGTGATGCGACAGCAGCGCCACCTGGACGTTCTCGCGCACGGTCATCGAGGCGAAGGTGGCGGCGATCTGGAAGGTGCGGCCGACGCCCAGGCGCCAGACCCGGCGCGGCGCCAGGCCGGTGATGTCGCGCCCCTCCAGCTTCACCCGGCCGGCATTGGGGCGGATCTGGCCGTTCAGCATGTTGAAGCAGGTGCTCTTGCCGGCGCCGTTCGGGCCGATCAGGGCCAGGATCCCGCCGGCCTCGAGCGTGAAGTCGACGCCGCGCACCGCCGGCACGCCGGCATAGGATTTGGCCAGGCCTTGGACCTGCAGCAGAGGCGCGCTCATTCCGCGGCCTCCATGCGGGAGGCGGCGGCGGAGATCGAGGCGGGAGGCTTGCGCCGCCTGGCCCGCCACTCCTCGACGAAGCCGACGAGGCCCTTGGGGAAGGCCACCACCAGCAGCACGATGATGCCGCCCAGCACCAGCTTCGACAGGTCGGTCTGGCTGACCAGCCAGATCGCCAGCGCCTTGTAGACGATGGCGCCGACCACGGCGCCGGAGACGGTCTCGATGCCGCCGAGCAGCACCATCACCAGCCCGTCGATCGACAGCGGGATGCCGAGATTGTCCGGGAACACGCTGCCCTTGAGGAAGGCGAACAGCGCCCCGGCCAGCCCGGCCATAGTGCCGGCGGCCAGGAAGGCGATCCACTGCACCCCGGCCCGGCCGATGCCGATCGCCTCGGCCCGCTGGGTCGAATCCCGCACCCCGCGCAGGGCGAAGCCGAAGGGCGAGAAGGTCAGGATGCGCAGCAGCGCGATGCCGGCGGCCGCGATGGCCAGCGCCAGCCAGTAGAAGCCGGCCGGGTCGGCGGCCCAGGATGACGGCCAGATCCCCAGCATGCCGTTGTCGCCGCCGGTCAGCTCGACCCATTGCGTCGCCACCGACCAGGCGATCTGGGCGAAGGCCAGGGTCAGCATGGCGAAATAGACGCCGGACAGGCGGACGCAGAAGGCGCCGAACAGCGCCGCGCCGATCAGGCCGAACAGCGGCCCGGCCAAGAGCGCCGCCTCCATCGGCAGGCCCATGGCCTTGACCGCGAAGGCCGCGCCATAGGTGCCGAGGCCGAAATAGGCGGCATGGCCGAAGGAGGCGAGGCCGCCGGTCGTCATCAGGAACTGCAGGCTGGCGGCGAACAGGGCGAAGATCGCGATCTCCGTCGCCACCGCCAGGGCGTACCCGCCGGCCACCGTCGGCAGCAGCGCCGCGACGACGAGGGCGGCCAGCAGCGCGATGCGCTCGCCTGCGGCGAAGGGGCGCCAGGGCCGGATCGAGATGCCGACGGTCGGCCGGGCCGCCGCCTCCGGCTTGCCCAGCAGGCCCCAGGGCCGCACCACCAGCACGCAGGCCATCACCAGGAACACCAGCACCAGCGAGATGGTGGGGAAGACCAGGATGCCGAACGCGTTCAGCTCCGACACCAGCACCGCGGCGATGAAGGCGCCGGGCACGCTGCCGAGGCCGCCGATCACCACCACCACGAACACCTCGACGATGATGCGCAGGTCCATGGTGTGAGTGACGGCGTCGCGCGGGATCTGCAGCGCCCCGCCCAGTCCGGCCAGGAACACGCCGAGGGCGAAGACGCTGGTGAACAGCCATTTCTGGTTCACGCCCAGCGCCGCGATCATGTCGCGGTCCTGGGTCGCCGCGCGCACCAGCACGCCCCAGCGGGTGCGCCGGAACAACAGCCACAGCAGCCCCAGCACCACGGGGCCGAGGACGATCAGGAACAGGTCGTACAGCGGCAGCCTCTGGCCCAGGATCTCGACCGCGCCGCGGAAGCCCGGCGCGCGGCGGCCGACCAGGTCCTCCGGCCCCCAGATCAGCACCGCCAGGTCCTGCACCATCAGGGTGACGCCGAAGGTGGCCAGCAGCTGGAACAGCTCCGGCGCGCGGTAGATCCGGCGCAGCAGCACGATCTCCAGCAGGGCGCCGAGCGCTGCCACGATCACGGCGGCGAGGACGAGGCCGCCCCAGAAGCCGAGGGTGCCGGAGAAGCGCTCGGTCAGGGTGTAGGCCAGGTAGGCGCCCAGCATGTAGAAGGCGCCATGCGCGAAGTTCACGATCCGCGTCACGCCGAAGATGATCGACAGGCCCGACGCCACCAGGAACAGCGAGGCGGCGCTGGCGAGTCCAGTCAGGAACTGGGCGACGAGGAAATCCACCAAGCCTCTCCCGTTTTATCCTAGTCCCCCCTCCCCCTGCGGGAGGGGGTAGGGGGAGGGGGTTGCCGATGCGGGACTCCGGCAGTGCCGGTTCAAAACTGCGCTGGGGTCCAGACCATCCGAACGGTTTTCGTCGGCCCGAACCCCCTCCCCCTAACCCCCTCCCGCGAGGGGAGGGGGGACAAGGACGGCTACTCCGCCGGCCGCAGCTTGGCGACCTCGGCGTCAGACGGCAGGTAGTTGGCGCCGTCGCGGTACTGGAAGTCGGTCATCACGCCCTTGCCGTCCTCGACCGTGGTCTTGCCGACGAAAGCGCCCAGGGTCGACTGGTGGTCGACCTTGCGGAAGGTGATCGGGCCGAAAGGACTGTCGACTCCGATGCCCTCGGCCGCCGCGATCATCTTGTCGGGGTCGGCCGACCCGGCCTTGGCCAGGATCGCCGCGATCGACTTCATGGTGGTGTAGCCGACGATCGAGCCGAGCCGCGGATAGTCGCTGTACTTGGCCTGGTACGCCTTCAGGAACGCGTCATGCTCGGGCGACTTGATCGCGTACCAGGGATAGCCGGTGACGATCCAGCCCTCCGGCGTCTCGTCCTTCAGCGGGTCGAGATACTCCGGCTCGCCGGTCAGGAAGCTGACCACCGAGCGGTCGTCGAACAGGCCGCGGGTGTTGCCCTCGCGCACGAACTTCACCAGGTCGGCGCCGAAGGTGACGTTCAGGATCGCCTCGGGCTTCGCCGCCGCGAGCGCCTGCACCACCGCGCCGGCGTCAATCTTGCCCTGCGGCGGCCACTGCTCGTTCACCCATTCGATGTCCGGCCGCTTGGCCGACAGCAACTGCTTGAACACGGCGACGGCCGACTGGCCGTATTCGTAGTTCGGCGCCACCGTGGCCCAGCGCTTGGCCGGCAGCTTCGCCGCCTCCTCGGCCAGCATCGCCGCCTGCATGTAGTTCGACGGGCGCAGCCGGAAGGTGTAGCGATTGCCGTTGGCCCAGGTCACGGCGTCGGTCAGGGGCTCCGCCGCCATGAAGAACACCTTCTTCTGCTTGGCGAAGTCCGACACGGCAAGGCCGATATTGGAGAAGAAGGTGCCGGCCAGGATGGTGACGCCCTCGGACGAGACCAGCTCATTGGCGGCGGTCACGGCGTCGGCCGGCTTGCCGCCATCGTCCTTGGAGATCACGACCAGCTTCTGGCCGTTCACCCCGCCGGCGGCGTTGACCTCGTCGATCGCCAGCTGCCAGCCCTTGCGATAGGGCTCGGTGAAGGCCGGGAGGCCGGAATAGCTGTTGATCTCCCCGATCTTGATCTCCTGCGCCCCGGCCAAGGCCGGACCCCAGAGCACGGCGGCCAGCGCCAGCGCCGCCGCGACGTGAAACCTTGCCTTCATCCCCTGTCTCCTTCGTGTCCCTGTCGGTCGGGCTACCTTGTGGTTTGCCCTCTCGCCGTAGCGGTTTCCAGGCCCTTGTTCCTATTCCCCCAATTGTCATGCCCGGGCTTGACCCGGGCATCCAGAAGGTCTCGACACCCTCTGGATTGCCGGGTCAAGCCCGGCAATGACAACGAGAAGGAAAGTCGGGCGCGGCTTCAATGCTCTATCTGAGCCCGTCCTCTCCCTTGATCTCGCTCGCCTTCAGCCCGCCGACCCGGGGCAGGGGGCGGCCGCTGTCGGTCACCGCCACCGCGACCACGATCTCGCCGGCGCGTGGCGCATCGGCGATGCGCACCTCCATGCCGTCGAAATGGCTGCGGACATAGGCGGCGTCCTTGTGGCCCAGCGGGATGTCCAGCGCCACGCCGGGACCGCCGCGCTTCTTCGAGGACGGGATCAGCGCCGCACCCTTGCCCAACACCTTGCGCACCGGCGTGCCCAGCTTCGGGTGCAGGATGGCGGCGGCGTGCTCCAACTCGCCATTCTCGCCCACCGCCGCGGCCTTGCCATAGCTTTCCGCCGCCGGCCCGTCGATGCCCAGCGCCGCCACCGCCTTCTCGGCCAGCAGCGCCCCCAGCTCCTCGCCGATCTCGAACAGCTCGGTCAGGTCGTCGACGTAGCGGCCGGCGAAGGGATTCTCGATCACCGCCACCGCGGCGGCGCGGCGAGTCGGCGGGATGACCGGCCGGCCCATCTCGGTCACCGTCTCCTCGACCACGGTGACGATCTTGCGGATCTTCGCGCTCATCGCAGCCCGTCCTCGCCCTTGATCTCGCTGGCCTTCAGCCCGCCGACGCGGGCGTGGATGCGGGCGCCGGTGGTCATCACCAGCACCAGCGCGATCTCATCCGCCTTCGGGCCGTCCGGCACGCCGACTTCCATCGCGTCGAAATGGCTGCGGACATAGGAGGCGTCGATATGCGTCACCGGCACGTCCAGCCGCGCGCCGGGCCCGCCGACCTTCTTGGCCGAGGGCACGATCGCCTTGGCGCCACCCAACGCCTCGCGCATGGCATAGCCACCGGGGACATGCCACAGTGCGCCGTGCTCCAGCTCGCCGGCGGCGCCGACGATGGCGCCCTTGCCGTAGCCTTCGATCGCCTTCGGGTCGCCGCCCAGCGCCCGGATCAGCTGCTGCGCCATGGCCAAGCCCAGCGGCTTCAGGTCGTCCATGAAGCCCGCGATCTCCTCGACATAGCGGCCGGCGAATGGGTTGCGGATCACGGCGATGATCGCCCCGCGGCGCAGCGGCGTCGCGGCCGGCGGTCCGCCCTCGTGGAAGATCTCCTCGACGGTGACCAGGCGCTTGCGGATCTCGACCTCAGGCATGGATGGGGCTCTGCGTTGTGGGTTCGGGCTGATGGGCCGGTGCCGCCCCCTCACCCGGAACCGCTGCCGCGGTTCCGACCTCTCCCCGGGGGAGAGGTAAATTCCCTCTCCTCGGGGAGAGGGAGGGGCCCGACGCCGAAGGCGGCGGGAGGGTGAGGGGGTTCTCGCCGAGTCCCACGGTTCTTGTTTCACCGCTCAGATGCAGCGCGGCGGCGCGGATCAGGCCGCGGGCGATCAGGGTTTCGGCCGTCCCGGCGCCGGCCGCGAGGGCGGCGTCGATCTCGTCCGGGGCCAGCGGGCCGACGCCGCGGGTCACCGGGCGGTCGCCCAGGTCGCTGTCGGGCTGCAGCTCGCGCGCGGGGACGCGCTGGATCGCGGGATGGCCGGGCAGGTCGACGGCATTGGCCACCACCGTGGCCGCGGCATCGGCCTCGGCGGCGCCGGCGGCCAGGATGGTGACGGCGTCGGCGATGCCGAGCGAGAAGCTGCGGCCGCGCCAGCCGCTGGTGGCGATGCCGCGAATCCCGTCCTCCGCCGTCAGCACCGAAGTGCCGAACAGGCCGGGCCGGTCCGGGCGGTCGACCAGGCCGACGGTGAAGCTCTGTCCCGGCGCCAGATACAGGGCGATGTCGCCGCCATTGTTGACATAGGCGCGGGCGAGCGGCGCCGCCGCGCTCATCGCCGCCAGCACCGCCTCGGCCACCGCACCGGCCACCGCTGCCATCGGGGTGATGAAGCCGTCGGCGGCATAGGCCGCTACCGCGTCATGCATGCGGCGGGCGATCGGGCCCTGCAGCGCGCACCCATCCGGCCGGGCCGGCGTGCGCAGCAGGGGCAGCTCGTCGCACAGCTCGTCCAGCAGGCCGGTGAAGCGCCGCGCCGCCGCCTGATAGGCGGCCTGCACCGCCTCCATTGCTCCGTTGGCCTCGACGATCAGGTCGATCGGCCCGTCCTGCAGATGCAGGCGCCGCCCGTCGGGCAGCAGCGCGATCTGCGGAACCCGGGCCATGGGCGGGCGTCAGCCGTGCGACCGCTTCGCGCCTTCCGGCGCGAAGGGCCAGGGGTTGTCGCGATGTCCAGGCACCTGCCGCCGCGCCGCGTCGACGCCGAGGGAGGAGAGGGGGCGGACATGGTCCATATGCCCCTCCAGCGCCTCGTAGTCCGACAGGCGCAGGGTGAACTCGATCGGCGCCACCAGGGCCGGGGTGGGGACATAGCCGAAGGCGTTCTCCGGCACCCGGGTGACATCGACCATGAAGGTGATGCCGCCGCCCGGCCAGACATAGACGGGGGCGCCGCCGCAGGTGACATAGGTC
>NZ_JBCNNF010000301.1:0-8457 GCF_039594555.1 Inquilinus sp. | reverse complement strand
CGTCCGCCGCAGCCTGGCGCTGCAGGTCCTGCTCGCCCGCAAGCGGCAGGAGATCGCGGCCAAGGCCGCCGCCGAGGCCCGGGGCCAGGCCACGGAGATGGAGAAGCGCCGCCAGCGCGTGGCCCGCGCCGTCAGCTGCTCGGTCGCCGCCGACCGCGACCTCGATGCCGACACCTGCGAGGCGCAGATCGCCGCGATGTGGCGCCGGCTGGTCGACGACCCGGAGATCGATGCCGGCCTCGCCGGGCAGCCGCTGGAGACGATCGTCTTCCAGCTCTGCCGCGACATGCGCATCCGCCCCGACCCCGCCTGGCTGAACCCGGACTATTCCGGCGCCGACTGGTTCGGGCGGCGCCGCAAGGCGGCCGGGGACGGGGAGCCGGACGGCAAGCCCGCCGCGCCCTGGTGGCCGGAGGACGGGCCGGATGCCGGCCGTTACTGGCATCTCGACCAGAGCGACAAGGTCCCGGACCCGGGCTGGTACGACATCGAGACCGGCGAAAAGCTCGACAGCGCCCCCTGGCTGCTGAAGCCCGGCGGCGGGTGACCGCCGGCCGGATGCGTCCTTGTCTTTAAGAGCGCCGATCCTCTTGCCTCTCCTCCCCGGGCTTGACCCGGGGATCACGGGAGAGGCCGGAGGCGCTTGCGCCTCCGGGTGAGGGGGTTTTGTCGAGGCCTGGGCCCGCTCACCCGGTCCCGCTGCGCGGGCCCGGCCTCTCCCGCAAGCGAGACCTTCTCAAAATTCGATCACCTGAACCAACGCGTGTTTTCCACACTCCCCCTTCCGCAAGGGGAGGGGGAGGATAGAAGGGGTGGGCCGATCCAGACGAAGGCATTCTGAAAAGGTCTCGCCAGGCGGGAGAGGCAATCTGTTCGTGGCCGGGCGCGAAGCGACGGGGGATGAGGAGGTCTCGTCGAGGCCGAGACGTTATGAGCCGACGCGGGTCCGGACAGTCTCACCGCGTCGGAACCGGCACGTCCTTGGAGTAGTCGTAGAAGCCGCGCTTGGTCTTGCGGCCGAGCCAGCCGGCTTCGACATACTTCACCAGCAGCGGGCAGGGCCGGTACTTGCTGTCGGCCAGGCCGTCATACAGCACGTTCATGATCGACAGGCAGGTGTCGAGGCCGATGAAATCCGCCAGCTCCAGCGGGCCCATCGGGTGGTTGGCGCCCAGCTTCATCGAGGTGTCGATCGCCTCGACCGAGCCCACGCCTTCATACAGGGTGTAGACCGCCTCGTTGATCATCGGCAGCAGGATGCGGTTGACGATGAAGGCCGGGAAATCCTCCGACACCGCCGGGGTCTTGCCCAGCTTCAGCGCCAGGTCGCGGATCGTCTCATAGGTCGCGTCGTCGGTGGCGATGCCGCGGATGATCTCGACCAGCTTCATCACCGGCACGGGATTCATGAAATGCATGCCGATGAAGCGCTCGGGCCGGTCGGTCGTGGCCGCCAGGCGCGTGATCGAGATCGAGCTGGTGTTGGTGGCCACCATCGCCTGCTCGTTCAGATGCGGCACCAGCTGCTTGAAGATCTCGCGCTTGATCGCCTCGTTCTCGGTCGCCGCCTCGACCACGAGGTCGCAATCCTTGAACGTCTGGTACTCCGACGCCGTGTGGATCCGGGCCAGCACCGCCGGCTTCTCCTCGGCGGTCAGCTTGCCGCGGCCGATCAGCCGGTCGACATGGCCCTCGATCGCCTCGCGCGCCCGCTCCAACGCCTTCGCATCAACGTCCATCAGCCGGATGGTGAAGCCGCTCTGGGCGCCGACCTGGGCAATGCCGCTGCCCATTTGCCCTGCGCCGATGACGCCGATCGTCTGGATCATGCCTGGGTTCCGCTCCGAACGTCCCTGTCCCGCCGGCCGCCCGCATTGGTGCGGTGCAGCAAAGAGGTCGAACGATAGTGATGTCCGACAGAGCTTGTCAACGCGACTGCCGTCCACGCAAGCATCTTGCCCAAGCGATGGGCAGACGCGGTCAACGATGCGCTCCCGGCACCCAGAGAACATCCTTCCGGCCATTATCGTTCAGATGCCGGGCCAGGACGAAGAGATGGTCGGACAGGCGGTTGGCGTATTTCAGCGCCTCGGGATTCACCGCCTCGACCGCCATCAGGGCGGAGACCAGCCGCTCCGCCCGCCGCGTCACGGTGCGGGCGTGGTGCAGATGGGCCGCGGCGGCGCTGCCGCCCGGCAGCACGAAGCTGTTCAAGGGCGCCAGCGACGCGTTCATGGCGTCGATCTCGCGCTCCAGCCGCTCCACCTGCCCCGCGGTGACCCGCAGCGGCGGGTATTTCGGCTCCTTCTCCTCCGGCGTCGCCAGGTCGGCGCCGAGGTCGAACAGGTCGTTCTGGATCCGGCCGAGCATGGCGTCGGGCTCGTCCGAAGTGTGGAGGCGAGCGAGGCCGATCACGGCATTGGCCTCGTCCACCGTGCCATAGGCCTCGACCCGCAAATCGTGCTTGGCCACCCGCCGGCCGCCGACCAGCGAGGTCTGCCCGGCGTCACCGCCGCGGGTGTAGATCCGGGTCAGCGTGACCATCGGCGCCCGCTCAGGCCGTCCACAGGGCCAGCACGAAGAACAGGATGGCCAGGGCCTGGAAGCCGATGCGGGCCTGCATCAGCTTGTTGCCCCATTTCCGGTTGAACGGGCCGCTCTGCGCCATGCCGAACACGCCGGTGGCCAGCGAGGCGACCACCCCGATCATGCAGATCACGGCGAGGATGAGGAAGACGGTGCTCATGCCAGTGACTATAGGCCGGGCCCGGCGGGCCGCACAGGGCGATTGCGCCGAACCGTCACATGCGATGTCGCCCGGGGCCGATCAGCCCGGGCGGCGGCGCGGTACCGGCACATCCGCCGCGCCGGGCGGCGGCGGCCGGGTCGCGGGCGGGGCGACGCCCTGGGCCGGATGCGCCGCGGCCACCTCCGGCCGGGCCCTGGGCGGCGGCACGGCGAAGGGCGCCGGCATGGCCGGAGCCCGCGGCAGCAGCGTCTCCACCGCCGGGGCCGAGGCGAGGGCGGCCGGCGGCACGTTGATCAGCGATTCCGGTTTCTGGGGCGCGGGGGCCGAGGCCACCGGGTTTAGGGCGGGCGCCGCGGCCGGCGGTTCGGCCATCGGCGCCGGCCCCTGCGGCGCGGCAGCCGGAACGACGGGAGCAGCCGGCTGCGGGACGGGTGCGGCGGCGACCGCGGCCGGCTGGGCCGGGCCCGGGCGCGGCCGCGGCGCGGGCACGGCAGGCGGCGCGGTCAGCACCCGCAGGCTGGGGTCGATCTCGACCACCGGGGGGACGGACGGCACGGCCGCGGCGGGCGCGGTGCCGCCGGGCGTCGGACGGGCGCGGGGCACCGGGGCCTGGGTCGGCCCGGCGGCCGCCGGCCCCGCCGCATCGGGGACGTCCGGCCGGGCCAGCGGCTTCGGCGCCTGGAACGGCGCCCGCGGCAAGGCCGCCACCTGGGTCTCGGCCGGAGGCCGCGCGGCCTCCGGCGCGGGAGATGCGGAAGCCTGGGCGCCCTTGCGGGCCGGGGCCTCGGGCGCCGCCCCGGCCTCCTCCACGCCCTCATCCTCCGAATTCTGGACCGGCCGCGACTGCGCCACCACCTTGGGCCGCACCACCAGCTGCTCCGGCGACGGATCGACTGGCGCCGCCTGGGCCGCGTCGATCGAGGCGTTCAGCGCCCAGCGCTGCGCCCCGATGCGGCAGCCCACCGCCTGGCCGCCATCCTGGCCCTGGCGGCCGATGCGGAAGATGCGGCAGACCCGCGGCGAGGTCTGGGTCTTGATCACGGTGACGGAGAGGCCCGAGGGCAGGCGGTTCGAGGCGTTGGTCCGCTCGGTCTCGAGGATGCGCTGCAGCGCCCGCATGTCGTCCGCCGACAGGTTGCCGAGATCGACCGCCGCCGCAGCCGGCCCGGCCAGGGCCAGCAGCAACAGCGCCGCCCCGCCCGCCGTCGCGATCCGACTGATCCCCACCTGCCGCACGCGCCACTCCTTGCAACCCTGCCCCGACGGCCCGGATGCCCCGGCCGCGGTGGCGCCAAGGTAAGCCTTCCTGCCGCCGGTTGCACGCCTCGCGTGCCGGCCCGGACGGGGCGGCGGCGGATCGCGGTTTCGCGGCGGCACGACTTGCTCTAGACGATGGGCATGAGCCTGCTCGATCGAATCCGCGCCTGCACCGCCCATGATCCCGCCCGGCTGCGCCCCTGGCGGATCGGCGACACCGTCGCCGGCTGGCTGTCCCCGCCCGTGGCCGATCTGCTGGACCGCCGCCCCGGCCCGCTGCGGCCGGAGGGGCGCGGCTGGCGGCTGGACGACCGGCTGGACGGGCCGGAGGCGCGGGCCGCGGCGCTGGAGGAGGTCACCGACCGGCTGATCGAGGCCGGGCTGGTGCGCAAGCGCCGCGACGAGCGCTATCCGGTGCTGGCCGAATGGGGCACGCCGCTGCTGGCCACGGTGGACCGCGGCGCCGCGGTGGCGTTGGGCATCAAATCCTTCGGCATCCATCTCAACGGCGTGGTCGAGGCGGCGGACGGGCCGCTGCTGTGGGTCGCCAAGCGCGCGGCCGACCGGGCGCTGGCGCCGGGCAAGCTGGACAACCTCGTCGCCGGCGGCCAGCCGGCCGGCCTCTCCCTGGCCGAGAACCTGGTCAAGGAATGCGCCGAGGAGGCCGCGATCCCGGCGGCGCTGGCGCGGCAGGCGGTGCCGGCCGGCGCCATCACCTACATGATGGACACGGCCGAGGGGCTGCGCCGCGACACGCTGTTCGTCTACGACCTGGCGCTGGCCCCGGACTTCACGCCGCGCAACACTGACGGCGAGGTCGAGAGCTTCGCGCGCCGGCCGCTGGCGGCGGTGCTGGACCAGCTGCGCGACACCGAGGACTTCAAGTTCAACGTCGCGCTGGTGATCATCGACCTGGCCATCCGGCGCGGCGTCATCGGGCCGGAGGAGCCGGATTATCTGGCGCTGTGCCGCGGCCTGCGCGAACCTACGGATCCGATCGTCAGCTGACCGGAACAATCCACGCCGCATGGCGTTCAAACAGCCATCGTCGCCCTCGGAGATCCCATGCGAATTCTGCCGTTCGCCCTCGCCCTCGGACTGGCCCTTCCGGTCGCCGCCTGCGGCGGCAGCAGCCACACGCCGCCGCCCGGCACGGCCGGGGCGACGACGGGCCAGGAACTGATCGACCTCGACAACGCCTACCGCAAGGGCGCGATCACCCAGGACGAGTACGAAGAGCAGCGCGAGAAGATCCTGAATCGGTGAGGTTCGCCCCTCACCTTCCTTGTCATTGCCGGGCTTGACCCGGCAATCCAGAGAGCGTCGACATCGTCTGGATGCCCGGGTCTAGCCCGGGCATGACAGGTTTGGGGTCGCCTCTCACAGCCGCCCGCGATAGACGACGAAGCCGGAGCGATCGGCCACCTGGTCGTACAGCCGCATCGCCGTCCGGTTGGTCTCGTGGGTCTGCCAGTAGACGCGGCCGACGCCGGCGGCCCGGGCCTGCTCGTACACGCCCTCGATCAGCGCCTTGCCGATGCCCTTCCCGCGCGCCGCCGCGCTGGTGAACAGATCCTGCAGGTAGCAGGTCGGGCCCAGCATGGTGGTGCTGCGGTGGAACAGGTAATGGGTCAGGCCTAGCAGCCGGCCGTCGACCTCCGCCACCAGCGCATGCACCGGCTCATAGGCGTCGAAGAAGCGAGCCCAGGTGGTCTCCGTGATCTCGGCCGGCAGCGCGGTGTCGCCGGCGCGGCCGTAGAATTCGTTGTAGCCGTCCCACAGCGGCAGCCACTGGTTGAAATCGTCCGGCCGGACGAAGCGGATGGTCGGTGCGACGGTCATCTCGGCTCCAGGTTCGGTTCATCCCGCGGCCGATCCTAGTCCGGAAACCCGGCCAGCGCCCGCACCTCTGCCGCAGATCGGCCCTCCGCCCGGAAGGCGCGGATCGAGACCGCGTCGCTGCGCTTGGCCAAGCGCCGGCCGGCTGCATCGGTCAGCAGCGCGTGGTGCCGCCACACCGGCACGCGATACCCCAGCAGCGCCTGCAGCAGCCGGTGGACATGCGTCGCCTCGAACAGGTCGAGGCCTCGGGTGACCACGGTGACGCCCTGGATCTCGTCATCCACCGTCACCGCGAGGTGATAGCTGGTCGGCGTCTCCTTGCGCGCCAGCACGACGTCGCCCATCCGCTCCGGCCGCGCAACCTGCTCGCCGGCCAGCTCGTCGGTCCAGCTCAGCGGCCCGGCGCGCCGCATCGCCGCGGCCATGTCGAGCCTGAGGGCGTAGGGTTTCCCCTCGGCCAGCCGGTCGGAGCGCTCCTGCGGCGACAGGCGGCGGCAGGTGCCGGGATAGAGCGGCGCGCCGTCCGGCGTGTCCGCCGGGCCGTGCGGCGCGCTCCCGATGGCCGCGATCTCGGCCAGGATCTCCCGCCGGGTGCAGAAGCAGGGATAAATCAGCCCTTGCCCTTCCAGCACCGCCAGGGCGGCGCGGTAGTCGCCCCAATGCTCCGACTGGCGTCGAACCGGGCCGTCCCAGTCGAGGCCGAGCCAGGCGAGGTCCTCGAGGATCGCGTCCTCGAATTCCGGCCGACAGCGGGTCTGGTCGATGTCCTCGATCCGCAGCAGGAACCGTCCCCCGGACTCGCGCGCCCGGCGCCAGCCGGCCAGGGCTGAATGGGCGTGGCCGAGATGCAGCAGGCCGGTCGGGCTGGGGGCGAAGCGGGTGACGACGGTCATGCGGCAACAGAGGGGGCGTCCCCGCGGCCGCGTCAAGATGCCGGCGACACCGCGCCGGTTGACAGGCCGGGCGCCGCTCGGGACAGATGGCGCATGGACACGCCCCCTTCCCTCTTCGGCCCCCGCCTCGCCCCGGCCAGCGGCCGCGCCCCCAAGGCTCTGGTCGTCCTGCTGCATGGCGTCGGCGCCGACGGGCAGGACCTGATCGGCCTGGCGCCGCACTGGGCCCGCTACCTGCCCGAGGCCGAGTTCCTGGCGCCGGACGGGCCCGAGCCCTGCGACATGGCGCCCTTCGGCCGGCAGTGGTTCAGCCTGCAGGACCGGACGCCGGCGGTGATGGAGGCCGGGCTGCGGGCCGCGGCACCGATCGTCAACGGCTTTCTGGACCAGGCGCTGACCGAGCGCGGCCTGACCGATGCCGACCTGGCGCTGGTCGGCTTCAGCCAGGGCACCATGACCTCGCTGTACACCGCGCTGCGGCGGCCGCGGCCCTGCGCCGCGGTGGTCGGCTATTCCGGCGCCCTGCTGGGCGCCCAGACCCTAGCACGGGACATCGTCTCGCGCCCGCCGGTGCTGCTGGTGCATGGCGAGGATGACGGCGTGGTGCCGTTCGCTGCCATGACCGCGGCATCCCAGGCGCTGCGCGGCGCCGGGGTCGAGGTCGAGACCCTGGCCCGGCCCGGCCTCGGCCACGGCATCGATCCGGAGGGGCTGGTCGCCGGCCTGGACATGCTGCGGCGGCATCTGCCGCAGGCGATCGGCGGAGCGGCGTGACGAGATCGTGACATTTCCTGCGGTTTGGGCGCAGGATATTGCGTCAAGCGGGTTTCTCCGTATATGCATGACGCATCCGCGGAGGGTCCGCGGAATGAGATGAAGGCGAAGGAGTGGGATGGTGTCTGCCCCACCCGACAGTTGCCCGGCTCTCGTCCTCAACGCCGACTTCCGTCCGTTGAGCTACTTCCCGCTGTCCCTGTGGCCCTGGTACGAGGCGATCAAGGCGGTCTTCCTCGACCGCGTGAACATCATCGCCGAATACGACCGGGTGGTGCGCAGCCCGTCCTTCGAGATGCGGCTGCCCAGCGTGATCTCGCTGAAGGAGTATATCCCCTCGGCGCGGCGGCCGGCCTTCACTCGGTTCAACGTGTTCCTGCGCGACCGGTTCAGCTGCCAGTATTGCGGCGAGCGCTTCCCGTCGCAGGAGCTGACCTTCGACCACGTGGTGCCGCGCGCCCGCGGCGGGCGTACCAGCTGGACCAACGTGGTCGCGGCCTGCTCGGTCTGCAACCTGCGCAAGGGGCACCAGATGCCGGACCATTGCGGCATGCACCCTTTGACGCCGCCGCAACAGCCCACGACCTATGAGCTGCAGGAGAATGGGCGGGCGTTTCCGCCCAATTTTCTGCACCAGAGCTGGCGCGACTTCCTGTACTGGGACACCGAGCTGGAACACTGAGGTGTTGGGTTCGGCACGCGAACCCAACGCTCACTTGCCCGGCGCGGGCTCCTGTGCCCAAGGCATGACGGGCACCGCCGCCACGCTGTTCATCGGCGAGCCGTCGACCAGCTTGGTCGAGTAGGACAGGTAGACCAGCGTGTTGCGCGGCCGGTCGCACATGCACCACCGTGAATATTGACTTTCTCTGCATCAAGTTTGAAATCATCAATTGGGCACATGGTAACCATAGCAAATGCTTCATTAATTTCCCAAAGGTC
>NZ_JBCNNF010000300.1:0-8481 GCF_039594555.1 Inquilinus sp. | reverse complement strand
GCAGCGGCCCGGGGCCGGAGCGGCGGGCCGGGCCGGGGCGCGGCGCCGCCAGCAGCTCGCCGATCCGGGTCAGGCCGATCCGCTGCAGCGCCGCCACCTCTCCCTCCTCCAGCCGCAGCGCCGCCATCGGCAGCGGCGCCAGGGCCGCGCGCTCGCCGCCATCGGGCAGGATCCGCCGGTCGGACGGGCCGAAATGCGACAGCGCCCAGGCGGCGCCGAAGCTGCCGGCGACGGCGATGCGCGCCGGCAGGCCGCGCCGCTCCAGCCGCCCGGCCAGGTCGGCCACCAGCCCGTCCTCGCCGCCCCAGAGATGGGCGCAGCCGGTGATGTCGAGCCACAGCCCGTCGGGCGGGCACGGGGCCGCGGCGGGGCTGTAGCGGCCGGCCCAGCCCACCAGCCGGGCCAGGGCGCGGGCGTCGGCGGCGGGGTCGGCCGGGATCAGCGCCAGCGCCGGCAGGATGGCGCGGGCGTCGGTCGCCTTCTGCTGCGGCCGGATGCCGGCGGCCCAGCCGCGGTCGTCCACCGCCACCACCTGGCGCCGCTGCTCCACGGTCTCGACGATCGCGACCGGCTCAGCCGGCCAGGCGTCGGGCGGGGTCGAGAGTCTCAGTCGCGTGATCGGCCAGTTCGGCAACCACAGCGAGACGATCCGTCCCATCCTCGGTCTCCACGATCCAGCGGCCGGGCCGGCCGCCGCGGCTGTGGGTCAGCGCCAGCTCCCAGCGCGCCGGGCCGACCCAGCCGGCATCGCCGCCGCTCGGCGCCGGGGCCACGGCCCAGCGCGTCACCGCGGCGCTGGCGGCGGTTTTCCCCGCGCGCGGCGCGACCGGCCGGCGCTGCAGCAGCAGGGCGGTGGTGCCGTGCGATTCGCAGGCCAGCTGCAGCCGCCGCTCGGCCAGCAGCTCGGCATGCGCCGCCTCGGCCAGCACGGCGCCGAAACCCTTGGTGCGCAGCGCCTCCTCCGCCACCGCCAGCACGCCCTTCTCGTCGCGCGGCCGCACCAGCACCAGCCGGTCCGGCATCAGCCCCAGCGCGGCCAGGGCGGGGGGATACAGGTCGTCGGCCGCGGCGCACCACAGCACCGGCCCGCGCCGCTGCAGCCGGGCCAGCAGCCGTGCGGCGAAGCCAGTGGCCGGCGCCCCGGCGGGGTCGTCGCCGGTGCCGGCCACGCGGTGCAGCCGGCCGAGCGCCAGCCCGCCGCGCGGCAGGCGGTCATCGATCGGGGGCAGGGCGAGCGGCAGGACGCCCGGATCCTCGACAGCGGATCCGAGCCGGTTCAGGCGCTCGCGCAGGGCAGCGAGGGCGGACATGGCGGGGCATGATTGTTCCGTATTTGTTCCAATATGAATCCACTATGCCGCCGCAGAGTCAAGCCGACTCGGGAATCAGGCCGGAAACGAGGCTGGCTGCCGGCCCAGTCAGCCGGGGCGGGAATCGGGCAGGAACAGCCGCACCGGCCGGATCTCATAGCCGCCGATGCCGGGATTCGCCCGCTCCAGCTCCTTGGCGATCGCCACCGCCTCGTCCTGCGACTCGCAGTCGACCATGTAGAAGCCGAGCATCTGCTCCTTGGTCTCGGCATAGGGGCCGTCGACCACAAGCGGCGGCTGGTGCCCTTTCATCAGCGTGGTGGCGGTGCTGGTGAAGCCCAGCCGCGCGCAGGGCCCGAGCTTCCCCTCCGCCGCCAGCCGCCGGTGGACGACGTCGAGCCGGGCCATGACCGCGTCGTCCTCCGCCTGCGTCCAGGCGGCGATGACCTCTTCCGAATTGTAGCAGAGAATGGCGTAGAGCATCCGGGCCTCCCCACCCTGTCCGGGCGCGGAGTATGCCCGCAGAGGCCCCGGTCACGCCATCCCGGCGATCAGGGCGTCGGCTGCACCACCACGGCGCCGGGGACCACGGTCACGGCGGTGCCGCTGGCGGTCGGCAGATAGGCGCTGGTCATGACGTCGAGCTTGTCGGCGCGCACCGTCTCCAGCGTCTGGCACAGCGACCATTTCGCGGTCGGGCCGGAGACGGTGACGCGATCGCCGATCCGCACCGGCACCGGCTTGCCCTGGATCGCCACCTCGCTACCGTCGTCGCGGCGCAGCACCGTGCAGGGCCGGCCGACCTGGAGCGTGCCGGTGTAGACGACGCTGACATCGGGATGCCACTCGGTCGACACCTTCGGGAAGTCGTAGGGCGGGATCTGCGCCGACTGCTGGCCGGCGGTCTGGCAGGCGCCCAGCAGGGTCGCCGCGGCGAGCGCGATGAAGAGGGTCGGCGAGGGGCGGAAGTGGGTCGTCAACACGCGCTCTCTTTCTCGTTCGGGCGACCGGAGTCTTTTTATTCCAATACAGTCGAAGCGGGGCCGGCGTCCAGCCGGCGATCAAAGCGAAGCCCGGGAAACCGTGCTTCGCATCAATCGAACCCGATTGCGGCTATTTATGGATCGAGATGTCGCGAGCCCCGATTTTCTGGTTCGGCACAGCGGCGGCCGCTGCCGAACCGTCACGGTTCGGCGGTTTCCTTTTACTCGGGTTGATTGTATGCCCTTGGGGCCCTGATGCGGCCCAACCGTTCGGGCCGCACGCTCTTTGGAGTCTGCAGGATGTCAAAGGCCGACCAACATAAGGCCGAAATCGTCGATGGTGTCGTGGCCCTGGCCAAACAGCGGCTCGATTCGGCGAAGGGAGGGATGGCCGAGCGGTTCATCCGTCTGTATTTCCGCAACGTGCCGCCGCACGACGTGCTGCGCGAAGGCGCGGACACCCTCTACAGCGTCGCCCTCGGCCTGCTGCAGTTCGGCGGCGAGCGGCGCAAGGGCGAGGTCAAGATCCGGATCTTCAATCCGGTCTATGACGATTACGGCTGGCGCAGCCCGCACACCGTGGTCGAGATCATCAACGACGACATGCCGTTCCTGGTCGATTCGGTGACCGCGGCGCTGACCGAGCTGGGCTTGGCCGTGCATCTGGTGGTGCACCCGATCCTGGCGGTCACCCGCGACGCCCAGGGCCGGCTGACCGATGTGCAGGACCCGGCGACGGCAGAAGGCGCGCCGGCCGAGAGCTTCATGCATGTCCAGGTCGACGAACGCACCGACCAGGCGACGCTGGACCGGATCGCGGCGACGCTGCGCGGCGTGCTGGCCGATGTCCGCGCCGCGGTCGAGGACTGGAGCCAGATGCGGCAGAAGATCCGCACGGTGCTGGAGGAGCTGGACCACAAGGCGCTGCCGGTCGACCCCGGCGAGACGCGCGAGATCATCGCCTTCCTGGAATGGCTCGAGGACGACCATTTCACCTTCCTCGGCTACCGCCGCTACGACTTCGCGCGCAGCGACGAGGGGCTGGAGATCGAGATCGTGCCGGACAGCGGCCTGGGCATCCTGCGCCAGGCCGACGTGTCGGTGTTCGACGGCGCCCGCCGCTACGACCGCATGTCGGAAGAGGCGCAGTCGATGCTGCGCAGCACGGCGCCGCTGACCGTCACCAAGGCCAGCCTGAAGGCCACCGTGCACCGGCCGGTGCATCTCGACGTCTTCACCATCAAGATCTTCGACGAGGCCGGCGAGGTGGTGGGCGACCACCTGTTCGTCGGCCTGTTCACCTCGGTCGCCTACAGCCGCAGCGCCCGCGACATCCCCTATCTGCGGGCCAAGGTCAGCCGCACGCTGGCGCGCGCCGGGATGGACCCGCGCAGCCATGACGGCAAGGCGCTGGGCCACATCCTCGACACCTATCCGCGCGACGAGCTGTTCCAGATCTCCGACGACCAGCTGCTCGACATCGGCATGGGCGTGCTGCACCTGCAGGAGCGGCAGCGGACGGCGCTGTTCGTGCGCCGCGACCCGTTCGGGCGCTTCGTCTCCTGCCTCGTCTACGTGCCGCGCGACCGCTACAACACCGACCTGCGCCACCGCATCCAGAAGATCCTGCAGAAGGCCTATGGCGGCGCGGTCACGGCCTTCACCACCCAGATGACCGAAGGGGCGCATGCCCGCGTCCACTTCCTGATCAAGACCGAGCCCGGCGCCGGCACCGACGAGCCGGTCGACGTGATCGAGGAGCGGCTGGTCGAGGCCGGGCGCAGCTGGTCCGACCTGCTGCAGTCGGCCCTGGTCGAGAAGAAGGGCGAGGAGCAGGGGCTGATCCTGCTGCGCCGCTACGCCGAGGCCTTCCCGGCCGGCTACCGCGAGGAGACGACGCCGGCCGCCGCCATCGTCGACATCGAGCGGATCGAGGAGATCGACGAGGACGGCGAGATCGGGCTGCACCTGTTCCGCCCGATCGAGGCGGCGCCGAACGAGCTGCGCTTCAAGCTGTACCACCGCGGCACGCCGGTGCCGCTGTCCGACGTGCTGCCGATGCTGGAGCATCTGGGATTCAAGGTCGTGTCGGAATTCCCGACCGAGGTCGCGCTGGCGGGCCAGCCGCCGGTCTGGATCCATGATTTCGAGATGCGCAGCCGCAGCGGCGACGCGATCGACCTGAACCGCCTGAAGGCCGTGTTCCAGACCGCCTTCGAGCGGATCTGGACCGGCGACATGGAGGATGACCGGCTGAACCGGCTGGTGCTGGCCGGCGGCCTGGACTGGCGGTCGGTGACGCTGCTGCGCGCCTACGCCAAGTTCCTGCGCCAGGCCCGCTTCGCCTTCAGCCAGGAGACGATCGAGGACACGCTGGTCGCGCATCCGGAGATCACCCGCGCCATCGTCCGCATGTTCACCACCCGCTTCGACCCGGAGCTGACCGGCGACCGCGACGTGGCGATCCGCGGCATGCTGGTCGAGATCGAGCATGCGCTGGACGCGGTGACCAACCTGGACGAGGACCGCATCCTCCGCCGCTACCTGAACCTGGTGCGGTCGACCCTGCGCACCAACTTCTTCCAGACCGACGACCAGGGCCGGCCGAAGCCGTACCTGTCGCTGAAGCTGGAGAGCCCGTCGGTCGAGGAGCTGCCGCTGCCGCGGCCGTGGCGCGAGATCTTCGTCTACAGCCCGCGGATGGAGGGCGTGCACCTCCGCGGCGGCAAGGTCGCCCGCGGCGGCATCCGCTGGTCGGACCGGCGCGAGGATTTCCGCACCGAGATCCTGGGGCTGATGAAGGCGCAGATGGTGAAGAACACCGTCATCGTGCCGGTCGGCTCGAAGGGCGGCTTCGTGCTGAAGCGGCCGCCGGCCGCCTCGGCCGGGCGCGAGGCGTTCCAGGCCGAAGGCGTCGAATGCTACAAGATCCTCATGCGCGGCATGCTCGACATCACCGACACCATCGTCGGTGGCGAGACCGTGCATCCGGAGCGCGTGGTCCGGCATGACGAGGACGATCCCTACCTCGTCGTCGCCGCCGACAAGGGCACGGCCACCTTCTCCGACATCGCCAACGGGGTGAGCCAGGATTACGGCTTCTGGCTGGACGACGCCTTCGCCTCCGGCGGCTCGGCCGGCTACGACCACAAGAAGATGGGCATCACCGCCCGCGGCGCCTGGGAATCGGTGAAGCGGCACTTCCGCGAGCTGGGCACCGACATCCAGAGCCAGGACTTCACCTGCGTCGGCGTCGGCGACATGTCGGGCGACGTGTTTGGCAACGGCATGATCCTGTCCGAGCACACCCGCCTGTTCGGCGCCTTCAACCACCTGCACATCTTCGTCGACCCCGACCCGGACGCGGCCGTCAGCTTCGCCGAGCGCAAGCGGCTGTTCGACCTCGGCCGCGGCTCCTGGGACCAGTACGACCAGGCGAAGCTGTCGCCTGGCGGCGCGGTGTTCGAGCGCCGCGCCAAGTCGGTCAAGCTGTCGCCCGAGGTGCGTGCCCGCTTCGGCATCGAGCGCGAGACGGTGACGCCCAACGAGCTGATCCAGGCGATGCTGAAGGCCCCGGTCGACCTGCTGTGGTTCGGCGGCATCGGCACCTATGTGAAGAGCAGCCGCGAGAGCCACGCCGATGTCGGCGACAAGGCCAATGACGCGCTGCGCATCAATGGCCGCGACGTCCGCGCCAAGGTGATCGGCGAGGGCGCCAATCTCGGCGTCACCCAGTTCGGCCGCATCGAATACGCCCGCATCGGCGCCGGCGGGTCGGGCGGCAAGCTGAACACCGACTTCATCGACAACTCGGCCGGCGTCGACACCTCGGACCACGAGGTCAACATCAAGATCCTGCTGGGCGCCGTGGTCCAGGCCGGCGACCTCACCCTGAAGCAGCGCAACCAGGTGCTGGAGGGCATGACCGAGGAGGTCGGCCACCTGGTGCTGCGCGACAACTACCTGCAGAGCCAGGCGCTGTCGCTCGCCGTCGGCGAGGGCTTCGAAGTGCTGGACCAGCAGGCCCGGCTGATGCGAGGGCTGGAGAAGGCCGGCAAGCTCGACCGCGTGATCGAGATGCTGCCGACCGACGAGGAGCTGACCCAGCGCTCCGGCAACCGCGAGGGCCTGACCCGGCCGGAGCAGGCGGTGCTGCTGGCCTATTCCAAGATCACCATCTACGACGCGCTGCTGGCCAGCGACCTGCCGGACGACCCGGCCCTGGTCGACGACCTGGTGCTGTACTTCCCGACGGCGCTGCGCGAGCGCTTCCGGGACGCCATCTCGCACCACCGGCTGCGGCGCGAGATCGTGGCGACGGCCATCACCAACAGCATGGTGAACCGGGTCGGCGCCACCTTCGTGTCCGAGCTGGTGGACAAGACCGGCATGGGCGTGGCCGACATCGCCCGCGCCTATCTGATCGTGCGCGACAGCTTCAGCCTGCGCGAGATCTGGGCGGCGGTCGAGGCGCTGGACAACAAGGCCGAGGCGCAGGCCCAGATCCGCGCCATGCTGGCGACGCGGCGGCTGATCGAGCGCAGCGTCGCCTGGATCCTGCGCCAGCAGGGCCGCGGCCTGGACATCAGCCAGGACGTGGCGCATCTCAAGCCCGGCCTGGCCGAGCTGGAGAGCCAGCTGGACGCGGCGATCTTCGACGACGCCCGCGCCGTGATCGATGCCCGCGCCAAGGGCTTCGTCGATGCCGGCTTCCCGGAGGACCTGGCCCGCCGCGTCGCCCGGCTGAACCTGTGGGCGGCGGGGCTGGACATCATCCGCATCGCCGACCAGGCCGGCCGCGGCGTCACCGAGGTGGCGGCGGTCTATTTCGAGACCGGGCGCCGGCTGGGCCTGGCCTGGCTGCGCGACGGCGCGAGCCGGATGCCCGCCAGCAACCACTGGCAGAAGCAGGCAGTGGGGGCGATCGTCGACGACCTGTACACGCTGCAGGCCGACCTGGCGGTGCGCGCCCTGCAGGACGCGCCGGCCGGCGCCGCCGGGACCGAGGCGGTGGAGGCCTGGGTCGGCCACCGCCAGGCGCCGGTGGACCGGATCGACCAGCTGGTGTCGGAGCTGAAGGCGCTGGACCAAGTCGATCTGTCGATGCTGGCCGTCGCCAACCGCAACCTGCGCGGCCTGGCGACCGGCTGAGGAAAAGCGGGGCCGCGCCGGCGGCCCCTGTCCCGCAGGTCTCGAAACTCCGTCGCGCGGCCTCTCCCTGCGGGACCTTTTAGGATCACTCATCCTCGCCGTCACTGCGATCAGGCGAAGCCGACGAAGCAATCCAGGGGCCGGTTCGTGTTGGCCCCTGGATTGCTTCGCTACCTTCGCAATGACGATGTTGCTGTCACCGGCCTGGCCAGCCTTCCACCCCCCTCCCCTTGCGAGAGGGGGTTGGGGGAAGGGCTGCGCGCGTCCACCTGCCGCCTTCCCAATAACCTCATCATCCCCGCGGAAGCGGAGATCTCGTCACGCTCGATCGGCGGGAGATTCCCGCTTTCGCGGGAATGACGTTCCGGAAGGAAGGGAAGAAGCCCCCCTACTTCCGCGGCCGCAGGGTCGGGAACAGGATGACGTCGCGGATCGAGGCCGAGTTGGTCACCAGCATCACCAGCCGGTCGATGCCGACGCCCATGCCGCCGGTCGGGGGCAGGCCGTATTCCAGCGCGGTGACGTAGTCGCGGTCCATCATCTGGGCCTCGTCGTCGCCGGCGTCGCGCGCCGCCACCTGGGCGGCGAAGCGCTCATACTGGTCCTGCGGGTCGCTGAGCTCGGAGAAGGCGTTGGCGATCTCCCAGCCATTGGCATAGGTCTCGAACCGCTCGGTCAGGCGCGGGTCGCTGCGGTGCGCCTTGGCCAGCGGCGAGATCTCCTTCGGCATGTCGGTGACATGGGTCGGCTGGATCAGCGTGTGCTCGACCGTCTCGCCGAACACCAGCTCCACCACCTGGCCCCAATTCTCCTTGCCGGAGACCTTGAGCTGCAGCTTCTTCGCCGCCTCCCGCGCCGCCTCCGCCCCCTCGATCTGCAGGAAGTCGACGCCCGTCGTCTCCCTCACCAGTTCGGTCATCGGGGCGCGGCGGTACTGGCCGCCGAACTCGATCTGCCGTTCGCCGAAGGTCACGGTGGTGCCGCCGGTCGCCGCCCGCGCCGCCGCGGCGAAGATGTCCTCGGCCAGAGCCATCATG
>NZ_JBCNNF010000030.1:0-29816 GCF_039594555.1 Inquilinus sp. | reverse complement strand
GGCCGAAACCGCCTCGATGCTCACGATGGGACTGCTCGATTGCAACATTCGGACGCCGCCCGGACAACGCCACCAATGGCGGTCGGGCTGCGGCACGATCAAAAATATCGATCCGTCCCGATTCCGGGTATTTACAATTTTGTATATTCTCAGATCGTGGTGAAGATGGATCGGAGATTAAGGATTTGTATTCATTATTGTGAATGGAATGAAATGCTTCGTGAGAAGATTGTCCTGAAGGCGTGGCGGTGGAGTATTATTGAGTTGGATTTTAGCCTGCCGGCCCTGCTGCTCCGGTGCCACGACCGAAAAGACGAAGGCCCGCCCACGGTGGTGGACGGGCCTCGCCGGAAGCCGAAGCGTGTGGGGCGGTCGGTCAGTCGGCGCGTTCGGCGACCTGGGTGTTCGGCGCGTAGATGAAGCCGTAGGTCGGGTAGACCGTCGTCCCCATCTGGCCGGTCGGCTGGTGCCAGAAGCGGGTCTGGCTCCAGTCGTTCTTGGCGGAGACGTCGATGACCCGGGCCGGCTCGTTCACCCGGCCGCGCGGCGCCCAGTTGGCCTGGTCGACGATGATCTCGCGGGAGCTGACCACCCGGCGCACCACCGCGACATGGCCGCGCCGCATCGAAGCATAGCGCTTCAGCACGATCACCGAGCCGGCGACCGGCATGCGGCCGCGGTTGTAGCGGCCGGCGGCGGCATCCCACCAGCGCCAGGCGTCGCCGGAAATCTCGAAGCCGGTGAGCTCGCGGGCGAAGGGAACGCAGGACCAGCGGCGATGCTGGGCCTTGAGCGCGGAGACGCGCTGGATCTGCCGCTGCTCGGTGACGTTGCGGGCCGTCAGCTGGGCGCGCGGGGCCGGCACATCGGCGACGGCCGGTGCCCGGGCGGGGCGTGGGGCCGGAACGGCGACCGCCACCGGGCTCGACGCCGGGGCAACCGTCTGGCCGTTGGTGGCCGCATTGCGGACAGCGCCTTCGACCCGGTCGCTGGCTTGGCCGGCGGCGGCGGCCGCGGCGGCATTCAGCTCACGCGTCGTGCGCGACGCGGCATGGGCGGGTTCGCTGAGGAGGGCGACGCTGCAGACCAGCGTCAACAGACTGGCAGTGAGGACACTGAGTGGGCGCTTGGCCCGAAGATGGATGCTCTGGATTCTGAGGTCATAGTCAGTGTCGCGGGTCATCACTGGCCCGTCCCCCCTGCGCTGTTTCAACCGGACTGCACTCGCTCCCTTGGCGCTCCAAACGGATGCAGCGCCTTTCCGTCCGGCTCGTCCGGTGACCCCAGTCACCGCCCCCTCGCCGGCAAGGACATCTAGTAACATTCTGAAATATTCCCTGCCAAGCGAAAATGACACGTTTTCGCCCGATTCCTGCCCGCTTTGGAGAGCCAGTACAAAAGTCATGCCGGTTCATGTATTGCAGGCGGGTGTAAAAAAATTATTCGACTTTTGTGGAGTGCATAGATCGCTCCGTTCACCTATTCGGCTGGCCGATAACACGATGCTGGAAAGTCGAAAGGTTCAATTGATTGGTAGTACTATTTAAGGGCAGGGAAGCGAAGCGGCTGCTAACATCTTCAATGTCCGACAAAACGCGCCGATGTTCCGGTTTTGGACCTTGCGCTGCGGCGGCGAGCTCCGCGTCCCGCGCATAGCTGGATGTCGGGCGCCCTGGCAGCCTTCCGCCGGCCGCGTTACAACCTCCCTCCGAGATCCAGGCGGACGGACACGCCGAGAAGAGGGAGACCGAACCGATGCAGCTCACCGACTCGAAGCTTTTCCGCCAGCAATGCTATATCGACGGCCGCTGGGCCGATGCCGATGACGGGCGGTCGATCGACGTCACCAACCCGGCCGACGGCACGAAGCTGGGCACCGTGCCGCGCGCCGGCGCCGCCGAGGCCCGCCGCGCCATCGCCGCCGCCGACAAGGCCTGGCCGGCCTGGCGGGCCAAGACGGCGCAGGAGCGGTTCACGATCCTGCGGCGCTGGTTCGAGCTGATGATGGCGAATCAGGAGGATCTGGCGAAGCTGATGACGGCGGAGCAGGGCAAGCCGCTGGCCGAGAGCCGCGGCGAGATCGCCTATGCCGCCAGTTTCGTCGAATGGTTCGCCGAGGAGGGCAAGCGGATCTACGGCGACACCATCCCGGCCCCGGCCGGCGACCGCCGCATCGTCGTGATCAAGCAGCCGATCGGCGTCTGCGCCGCGATCACGCCCTGGAACTTCCCGGCGGCGATGATCACCCGCAAGGCCGGCGCGGCGCTGGCCGCCGGCTGCACCATGGTGGTCAAGCCGGCCAGCGAGACGCCCTATTCGGCCCTGGCCCTGGCGGAGCTCGGCGAGCGCGCAGGCATTCCGGCCGGCGTGTTCTCGGTCGTCACCGGCAGCGCCAGCGAGATCGGCGGCGAGATGACGTCGAGCCCGATCGTCCGCAAGGTCACCTTCACCGGATCGACCGAGATCGGCAAGCTGCTGATCCAGCAATCGGCGTTGACGGTGAAGAAGGTGTCGATGGAGCTGGGTGGCAACGCGCCCTTCATCGTCTTCGACGACGCCGATCTCGACGCCGCGGTGCAGGGGGCCATCGCCTCGAAGTACCGCAACACCGGCCAGACCTGCGTCTGCGCCAATCGCCTGCTGGTGCAGGACGGGGTCTACGACGCCTTCGCCGCCAAGCTGGCCGAGGCGGTGGGCAAGCTGAAGGTCGCCGACGGCATGGCGGACGGCGCGCAGCAGGGGCCGCTGATCAACATGAAGGCGGTCGAGAAGGTCGAGGAGCATATCGCCGACGCGGTGGAGAAGGGGGCCCATGTCGCCCTCGGCGGCAAGCGCCACGCCCTCGGCGGCACCTTCTTCCAGCCGACGATCCTGACCGACGTGACGCCGGAGATGAAGGTGGCGAAGGAAGAGACCTTCGGCCCGCTGGCGCCGCTGTTCCGGTTCAGGACCGAGGAGGAGGCGATCCGGATGGCCAACGACACCGAGTTCGGCTTGGCCTCCTATTTCTACAGCCGCGACATCGGCCGGATCTGGCGGGTCGGCGAGGCGCTGGAATACGGCATCGTCGGCATCAATGAAGGCCTGATCTCGACCGCCGTCGCCCCCTTCGGCGGGGTGAAGGAGAGCGGCCTGGGCCGCGAGGGCTCGCATTACGGCATCGAGGACTATCTCGAGGTCAAATACCTGTGCATGGGCGGGCTGAACCGGTGAGCGAGACGCTGTCGCCGCAGGAGCAGGGCAAGCGCGCCGCCGGCGAGGCCGCGGCGGCGCTGGTCGAGGACGGGATGCGGCTGGGCCTCGGCACCGGCTCGACCGTCCGCTGGGTGCTGGAGGCGCTGGGCCGCCGCATCCGGGAGGAGGGGCTGCGCGTCACCGGCATCCCGACCTCCGAGCAGACGGCGGAGCGGGCGCGGGCGCTGGGGATCCCGCTGACCGACTTCGCCGCCACCGAGGCGCTGGACCTCTGCATCGACGGCGCCGACGAGGTCGAGCGCGGCACGCTGCGCCTGATCAAGGGGCTGGGCGGGGCGCTGCTGCGCGAGAAGATCGTGGCCGAGGCCTCGTCCCGCTTCATCGCCGTGGTCGACGGCTCGAAGATCGTCCGCACGCTCGGCGAGAAGGCGCCGCTGCCGGTCGAGGTCACGGCCTTCGGCTGGGAGGCGACGGCCCGCCGCCTCTCGGCCTTCGGCGGCGCCCCGGTGCTGCGCCAGCACGACGGTGCGCCGGTCCGCACCGATGGCGGCAACCTGGTGCTGGATTGCGGCGGCTTCGCGCCGATCCGCGACCCGGAGGCGCTGCAGGCCCGGCTCAAGACCATCGCCGGCGTGGTCGAGACCGGGCTGTTCCTCGGTGGCGCCGAGCAGGCGATCGTCGGTCAGGCGGCCGGCACCACCACATTCCTGAAGCCCGGGGCCTGATTTTTGGGGGAGGTCGCGGTGATGCCGCGGTTCTCCGCCCCGGCTAGGGTGGGTCATCGCACAGTCGAGATCAGGAGACTCGCATGACCCTGGCCCAGGCCAATTACGGCACCTGGCATGCCGACCCGCAGCGCGAGGTCGCGATGGCGGACGGCCACCGGCCCTATTGGGAGCATTTCATCGGGCTGGTGCCGGAGACGGACCTGGCCGGCAGGGACGTGCTCGATTTCGGCTGCAACCGCGGCGGCTTCCTGCAGCTGCTGCACGCGCGGCGCCCGTTCCGCTGGGGCCTCGGCGTCGACATCGCCACCGACTCGATCGCCGCGGCCGAGGCGGCGAAGGGCAGCCTGCCGGTCGAGCATCGGGTCGCGACCGACCTGTCGCCCTGGGCCGGCCGCTTCGACATCGCCTTCAGCTACGAGGTGATCTACCTGCTGCCGGACATCGCCGGCCACGCGGCGCAGATGCTGCAGGCGCTGCGCCCCGGCGGCGTCTACTACGCCGTCACCGGCTGCCACACCGACAGCCCGCTCTGGCCGCGCTGGCGCACGCTGATCGGCGGCACCACCAACGCCCCGGTGCAGGACCGGTCGCCCGACGACTATGCCGAGGCCTTCGCCGCCGCCGGCTTCACGGTCTCGGTCAAGAAGTTCGGCTTCGACGGCTTCGTGCCGGCCGGCAAGGACCGGCGCTACTATCCGAAGCTGGTCGATGCCATCACCTATGGCGCCGAGCACAAGCTGCTGTTTCGCATGGTCAAGGCATAGCCGGTCTGCGGACCGAACGGGCTTGCCTCGAAGGGGTTCCGCGGCCCAAATGCCACGTGAACCCCTTCCCGCGCGGCCGGTCCCCGGCCGCGCCGCTTTGACCGCGCAAGGCGGTCCGGACGAGCCATGAGCGGATACGACTTCGACTATTTCGTCATCGGCGGCGGCTCGGGCGGCGTGCGCTCGGCCCGCATCGCGGCGCAGCACGGCGCCCGCGTCGGCATCGCCGAGGAGCGCTACTGGGGCGGCACCTGCGTCAATGTCGGCTGTGTGCCGAAGAAGCTGCTGGCCATGGCGGCGCATTTCTCCGCTGATTTCGAGGACGCCGCCGGCTTCGGCTGGACTGTTCCCGGCGCGACCCATGACTGGGCCACGCTGATCGCCCGCAAGGATGCCGAGATCGGCCGGCTGAACGGCATCTACCGCAAGCTGCTGACCGGGGCCGGCGCCACCATGTTCGACGCCCGCGCCGTGCTGGTCGACGCCCATACGATCGATGTCGGCGGCCGGCGCGTCACCGCCGACCGCATCCTGGTGGCGACCGGCGGCTGGCCGGTGCTGCCGGATAAGCCCGGGGTGCGCGAGCACGCCTTCACTTCGAACGAGGCGTTCCATCTGGAGCGGATGCCGCAGCGCGTGGTGATCGTCGGCGGCGGGTATATCGCGGTCGAGTTCGCCGGCATCTTCCACGGCCTGGGCGCGGAGGTGACGCTGGTGCATCGCGGCGACATGGTGCTGCGCGGCTTCGACGACGATCTGCGCGTCCATCTCGCGACCGAGATCGGCAGGGCCGGGGTCAACCTCCGCCTGGGCTGCCAGGTCGAGGGCATCGCCAAGGTCGGCGACGCCCTGGCGGTGACGCTGAGCAATGACGAGGTGATCGCCGCCGACGGGGTGATGTACGCCACCGGCCGCAAGCCGAATACGGCCGGTCTGGGGCTGGAGGCGGTGGGCGTCGCGGTCGATGCCGACGGCGCGATCATCGTCGACGAGCATTACCGGACCAGCGTGCCAAACATCTACGCGCTGGGCGACGTCACCGACCGGCTGAACCTGACGCCGGTGGCGATCGCCGAGGGCCACGCTTTGGCCGACACGCTGTTCGGCAACAAGCCGCGGGTGCCGTCCTACGAGAACGTGCCGACGGCGGTGTTCTCCAACCCGCCGATCGGCACGGTCGGGCTGACCGAGGCGGCGGCGCAGGCGCGGTATGGCGAGGTCGATGTCTACCGCGCCGTGTTCCGGCCGATGCGCCACACTTTGTCGGGCCGCGAGGAGCGGACGCTGATGAAGCTGGTGGTCGACCCGAAGACCGACCGGGTGCTGGGCTGCCACATGGTCGGGCCGGACGCGCCGGAGATCGTGCAGGGCCTGGCCATCGCCCTGACCTGCGGCGCCACCAAGGCGCAGTTCGACGCCACCATCGGCATCCATCCGACCGCGGCGGAGGAGTTCGTGACCATGCGCAGCAAGGTCGAGCGCCCGGCCAGCCCGGGGCTGGCGCAATGACGGATTCGCCGCAGAACGTCTATGACGACCCGGCCTTCTTCGCCGGCTATGCGGCGCTGCGCGAGACCGAAAGCGGGCTGAACGCCGTTCTGGAGCAGCCGGCCTTCGCCCGGATGCTGCCGGCGTCGCTGGCCGGCCTTCGCGTTCTCGACCTCGGTTGCGGCTTCGGCGACTTCGCCCGCGCCGCCCGGGCAAAGGGCGCGGCGTCGGTGCTGGCGGTGGACGTCTCGGCCAGGATGCTGGCGGAGGCGGGCCGGCGAACGGCCGATTCCGGCATCCGCTATGAACAGGCCTCGATCGAGACGATGGAGATGGGCGAGGGCGGTTTCGACCTGATCGTGTCGTCGCTCGCCCTGCACTACGTCGCGGACTACCCGGCTGCGGTCCGGCGGATCGCGGCGGCCCTGGCGCCCGGCGGCCGCTTCGCCTTTTCGGTCGAGCACCCGATGTGCACCGCTCTGGGCGGCAGCCAGTGGCAGCGCGACGCCGAAGGGCGAAAATTGCATTGGCGGGTCGATCGCTATGGCGAGGAAGGGCCGCGGCAGACCCGCTGGTTCGTCGACGGGGTGATCAAGCACCACCGCACGATCGAGACCTATGTCGGCACCCTGATCGCCGCCGGGCTGGTGCTGGCGCGGCTTGAGGAGCCGGGGCCCGTGCCGGAAGCGCTGGCATCCCGGCCGGCGCTGGAAGAGGAGCGTCGCCGGCCTCCCTTCCTGCTGCTGGCGGCGGACAAGCCCGGGTAACAACCGACTCGCACGCCATCCTTGTCATGGGAGGGCTGCGCTGCGACGCTGGCGTTGCCGGGGGCGCAGGCGTATAGCCTCCATCCGGTCCTGCCCGCGACAGGGAGAGCGCGGGCGGGGGCGCAAGTGCGGAGTGTACGGCGATGGCGGAACGGTGGACCCCTGACTCCTGGCGCGCGCTGCCGGTGAGGCAGATGCCGCAATATCCCGACGCGGCCAAGGTCGCGGCGGCGGAGCAGACCCTGTCGAAGTACCCGCCGCTGGTCTTCGCCGGCGAGGCCCGGTCGCTGAAGGCCTCGCTCGGCCGCGTCGCCGACGGCCGCGCGTTCCTGCTGCAGGGCGGCGACTGCGCCGAGAGCTTCGCCGAGTTCCACCCGGACAAGATCCGCGACACCTTCCGCGTGCTGCTGCAGATGGCGGTGATCCTGACCTTCGGCGGCGGCCTGCCGGTGATCAAGGTCGGCCGCATGGCCGGGCAGTTCGCCAAGCCGCGCTCCGCCGACATGGAGACGATCAACGGCGTCTCGCTGCCCTCCTATCGCGGCGACATCGTCAACGGCGTCGATTTCGACGAGGCGTCGCGCGTGCCGGACCCGGCCCGCATGGTGCAGGCCTACAACCAGTCGGCGGCGACGCTGAACCTGCTGCGCGCCTTCGCCCAGGGCGGCTATGCCGACCTGCACAAGGTGCATCAGTGGAATCTCGGCTTCGTCACCCGGTCGCCCTGGGGCGAGCGCTACGAGGCCTTCGCCAACCGGATCGACGAGGCGCTGGAGTTCATGGCGGCCTGCGGCGTCACGGCCGAGACCACGCCGGCGATCCGCGAGACCGATTTCTACACCAGCCATGAGGCGCTGCTGCTGCCCTATGAACAGGCGCTGACCCGCATCGACAGCACCACGGGCGACTGGTACGACGTCTCGGCCCATCTGCTGTGGATCGGCGACCGCACCCGCCAGGCCGACGGCGCGCATGTCGAGTTCCTGCGCGGGGTGAAGAACCCGCTGGGCCTGAAATGCGGCCCGTCGCTGGATCCGGACGACCTGATCCGCCTGATCGACGCGCTGAACCCGGACAACGAGGCCGGGCGGCTGACGCTGATCGTGCGCATGGGCGCCGACAAGGTGGTCGACAAGCTGCCGGCGCTGCTGCGCCGGGTGCGTGACGAGGGCCGCATCGTGGTCTGGTGCTGTGACCCGATGCACGGCAACACCATCACCTCGCCCTCCGGCTACAAGACCCGGCCGTTCGACCGGATCCTGTCCGAGGTGCGCGACTTCTTCGATGTGCATCGGGCCGAGGGCACCCATCCCGGCGGCGTGCATTTCGAGATGACCGGCCAGGACGTCACCGAATGCACCGGCGGCGCCCAGGCGATCACCGACGAGGCGCTGTCGCTGCGCTACCAGACCGCGGTCGACCCGCGGCTGAACGCCAGCCAGTCGCTGGAGCTGGCCTTCCTGATCGCCGAGAAGCTGAAGCAGGAGCGCAGTGCGCAGGACGCGGCCCGTCGTGCCGCGGCCGCGGAATAGCAACCCTTCCAAGGGAACGGCGTCCATGACCCCAACGGTCGACGATCTGTCGCGCTGGACCGACAAGTACTTCCTGCGGACCAAGGGCATCGTCGAGCGTTTCGGCGACACCCGCGTCACCTATGCCGTGTTCATGCGCCGCCCGGTGGTGGCGGCGCCGCGGCTGGCCATCGAATGGCTGCAGCAGGTGGCCGAGGAGCGCGGCTTCACGGTCGAGATCGACCTGCGCTACGGCGAGGGCAAATGGGTCGGGTCGGGCGAGCCGATGCTCTACATCACCGGCCCGCTGCGCCATCTGGTCGACTGCGAGACGGTGCTGCTGCAGAAGCTGGGTCCCGCCTGCGTCGCCGCCTACAACGCCTACACCATGTGCGCGGAGCTGCCGCGCGCGGCCTTCCTGGCGATGGATGCGCGGCACTGCGCCGGCACCGAGATGGCGGAACTGATGGCCTATGCCGCCAGCGTCGGCTCGGCCCGGGCCAAGCGCAAGCACGACGCCAAGGGCTTCATCGGCAACGCCACCGACGCCACGGCGCATTTCTTCGGCCAGGCCGCCGGCCTCGGCACCATGCCGCACGCTTTGATCGGCTATGCCGGGTCGACCGTCCGCGCCGCCGAGATGTTCCACGAGGTGTTCCCGGACGACGCGCTGACCGTCCTGGTCGACTATTTCGCCCGCGAGGTCAGCGACGCGCTGGAGGTCTGCCGCCGCTTCCCCGACATGGCGGCGACCGGCCGGCTGTCGGTGCGCATCGACACCGGCGGCGGCCGCTACATGGAAGGGCTGGGGCCCGGCGAATCCTACGCGGTGCTGGAGCGGCACGTGCCCGAGGCGGTGCGCGGCTACCGCAGCGAGGAGGAACTGCGCCACCTGATCGGCACCGGCGTCTCGGCCGCGGCGATCCACCATCTGCGCGACAAGCTGGACGAGGCCGGCTTCGGCAAGGTGCGGATCGTGGTGTCCAGCGGCTTCAGCCCGGCCAAGTGCCGGGTGATGGCGCTGGCCAAGGCGCCGATCGACGTGGTCGGCACCGGCAGCTTCCTGCCGGAGCGGTGGAGCGAGACCTACGCCACCGCCGACATCGTCGAGTATGACGGCAAGCCGATGGTCAAGGTCGGCCGCGAATGGCTGCTGCGGCTGCGCCCGGACGGCAGCGCCCGGCCGGGGCCGGACACCATGGCCGGCTCGGGGATCTGACGGCAGCGATCAGGGCTGGGCCGGCTTCGACCGCCGGCCTCGCGGCTTGCCGTCCTCCCGGTCTTCATCCTCCGTGTCGTCGATCGCGCCGCGCTCGATGTCGCGCTCGACCGAGGCGCTGAGCCGCTGGAACAGGCCGAGGCCCAGCATCATGCCGGTGCCGGCCACGATCAGCGCGGTCGGGTACAGCAGCAGGTTCACGTCGTCGCGCGCCACCTTGAAGATCACCACCAGGGCTTCGAGGAAGACGGCGATGACCATGGTCGACATGAACTTGGTCAGGCTCTTGCGCACCTCGGAGGCGCGGCGCCGTTCCTGGCCGCGCGCGACCTCCTCCTCCAGCAGGTACTTGGCGACGTCGAAGACCGCGGTGGCGATGATCAGGTAGCCGATGACGTCCAGCATCGCCGTGTCGGTCGCGGCGTGCGGCGTCTGGAAGGTCGTCACCACCGAATAGATCGCGTAGCCGGTCAACCCGGCCGCCAGAAGCATCAGGATGACGCTGACGAGCAAGAAGGCCAGGCGGGAAACCAGTTCCATGGATGCCTCCCGAAGGCGCGGCGGTGTGTCCCGACCCGCCGCGTGCTAGCTTCGGGCTGCGCCGTTGCCGGAGCCCGATCGATACGTGAACCACAGCTTGGCCACTCCGTTCCCTTCGCCCGTCACCCTGTCGCCGCACCTCCTGCGCCGACGGATCCCCTGGCGCGACCCGGTCGAGGCCTTCGCCGCGATCCGGCGGCGGTCCCGGCCGGTGCTGCTGGATTCCGCCCTGGTCGACGGCACCCGCGGCCGCTGGTCGCTGATCGCGGCCGATCCGTTCCGATGGATCGAGGCCGGCGCCGCGGAGACGCCGGCCGATCCCTTCGGCGCCATCGCCGCGCTGCTGGCCCGTTACCGCGTCGAGCCCGATGCGGAGCTGCCGCCGCTCGGCCCGGGCGCGATCGGCTTTCTGGGCTATGAGGCCGGACGGTTCGCCGACCGCATGCCGGCGCCGCAGTCCGCCGGGCTCGACCTGCCGGACATCGCCTTCGGCCTCTATGACTGCGTCGCCGTGTTCGATGCGGTCGAACGGCGCGCCTGGGTGCTGTCGACCGGCTGGCCGGAGGAGGATCCGGTGGCCCGCCGCCACTGGGCGCAGGCGCAGGCCGACGACCTTGCCGCCGCGATCGCCGGTGCGCCGCCGCTGCCGCCGCCCGATGCCACGCCCCGCGGCGTCTGGCGGTCGGAGATGCCGGCGGACGGCTATCGCGACGGCGTCCGCCGGATCCGCGACTGGATCACCGCCGGCGACATCTACCAGGCCAACCTGACCCAGCGCTTCCTGGCCGATTTGCCGGACGGGCTGGACCCGTTCACGCTGCACCGCCGCCTGCGCGCCCTGTCGCCGGCGCCCTTCGCCGCCTTCCTCGACCTGGGGCAGGGGCGCTGGATCGCCAGCGCCTCGCCGGAGCGGTTCCTGGCGGTCGATGCGATGGGGCGGGTCGAGACCCGGCCGATCAAGGGCACCCGGCCGCGCGGCATCGACCCGGCGGCCGATGCGGCGCTGGCGGCAGAGCTGCAGGCCAGCGTCAAGGACCGGGCCGAGAACCTAATGATCGTCGACCTGCTGCGCAACGACCTGTCGAAGGTCTGCGCTGTCGGCAGCGTCCGCGTGCCGGCGCTGTGCGGGCTGGAGACCTTCCCTCGGGTGCACCACCTGGTCTCGGTGGTGGAGGGGCGGCTGGCGCCGGGCCGCGGCGCGGTCGACCTGCTGCGCGCCTGCTTCCCTGGCGGCTCGATCACCGGCGCGCCGAAGATCCGGGCGATGGAGATCATCCGGGAGCTGGAGCCGGCGCGGCGCGGGCCCTATTGCGGCTCGGTGGTCCATCTCGGCTTCGACGGGTCGATGGATTCCAGCATCGTCATCCGCACGCTGTGCGGGGCGCTGGGGCAGGTCGCGGCCCAGGCCGGCGGCGGCATCGTCTACGATTCCGATCCGGACGCCGAATATGACGAGGCCATGGTGAAGGTCCGGCCGCTGCTGCAGGCCCTGGCGGGGGCCGGCTGATGCCCTGGCTGAACGGCCGGCTGCTCGCGGCCGGGGAGGCCTGGATCGATCCGGCCGACCGTGGCTTCACCCTCGGCGACGGGCTGTTCGAGACCATCCGGGTGCGGGACGGCGCCGCGGTCTGGCTCGACCGGCATCTCGCGCGCCTGGCCGAGGGCTGCGCCGTGCTCGGCATCCCGGCGCGCTTTGGCGACGCCGTTCTGGCCGAGGCCTGCGCCGCGGTCATCGCGGCGGAGGGGATCGGGGCGGGCGCGCTGCGCCTGACCGTCAGCCGCGGCGCCGGCCCGCGCGGCGTGCTGCCGCCGGCGACGCCGACACCGACCATACTGGTCGCCGGCCATGCCGGGCTGCCGCCGCAGTCGCCGGTGACCCTGGTGGTTGCCCGCGGCACCTGCCGCAACCAGGCCTCGCCGCTCAGCCGGGTCAAGTCGCTGAATTATCTCGACGCCGTTCTGGCCCGGCGCGAGGCGGCGGAGCGCGGCGCCGACGACGCGGTGATGCTGAACACGGCGGGCCGGGTGGCCGAGACCACCATCGCCAACCTGTTCGCCCGGATCGACGGTAACTGGGCGACGCCACCGGTTGCGGAGGGGGCGCTGCCCGGGATCATGCGGGCCGAGGTGCTGGTGCGGCTGGGGGCGGTCGAGCAGCCGATCCCGGTTGCGGAGCTGCAGCGGGCGGACGCATTGCTGCTGACCAACGCCCTTTCGATCCGCGCTGCAGCCCGACTGGAGGACAAGGTTCTGTCCGCCGAGACGGAGGCGGCCGCAGGGCTGCGCCGCGAGCTTGGCCTGCCGGCCTGACCGGCGCTACAGCCGCGGATGGTCGGCGAAGAAGTGCCAGATATGGGGTGTGGCGGCGAAGCCGGGCGTCATGCGGCCGTCGGGCCAGGCGTGGTAGCCGCCTTCGACCACGTCGAACCGCACCGCGGTCCCGGAGCGGCAGTCGGGATAGTCCTCGACCTTGATGCCGAGGACCGTCGCACGTTGCACCGGCTCGGTCCTGCAGCCGTCATAGGCCGCCCAGAAGGCCACGGAGTCCTGCACCGGCGGGAACTTGGCGCGGGCGTAGCTCTCCCGCTCCGCCGTGCCGTCGAACGGCACGGCGCTGTCATCGGTGCCGTGGATGTGGATCACCGAGACGGGGTGGCTCGGGGTGCAGGACGGCACCAGGATCGCGCCCGAGACCACCGCGACGCCGGCGAAGATGTCGTCGGCCTCGCAGGCCAGGCGATAGGCCATCATGCCCCCGGCGGAGAAGCCGGCGGCGTAGACGCGGTGGCGGTCGATCGCCCGCGACTGCTCGATCTCCGAGACCAGCGCGCGGACGAAGCCGATGTCGTCGGCATCCTGCCGCATGGCCGCGCCGCAGCAGTCCCCGGCATTCCAGCTGAACTGGTTGGCGGTCTCGGCAGTCGGCTTCGCGCGGCCGGTGCCGTTCGGGTAGGCGACGATGAAGCCCTCGGCATCCGCCTCGTCGTCGAATCCGGTCAGGGTGACCGCGGCCGCCGCATTGGCACCGCCGCCATGCAGCACCACGACCAGCGGCAGCGGCCCGTCTCCCTGGGCCGCCGGCGGCAGGTGCAGGGTGTAGCTGCGGGAGATGCCGTCGACGGGCAGCGTCGCCTCGACATCCGTGCCGGCGGCCCGGCTCACGGCTGTCGACAGCGGCAGGGCAAGCGCCGCGATGACCGGGAACATCAGCGCCTGCACAAATCGTCGTATCATCTCTGCCGTCTCGATCGGGTCCGCCGGCAGGATAACGCGGCCGGCCATGAAGGCCAGCCGCGATGAAGGGTCGCGGGCCGTCTCTATCCGCCGGCCCTCACGCGGCGTCTGTCGGCGTCCTGCGCCAACTGCTCGATCAGCCCGACCAGTTCACGATGGGCCGTGGTGGCGGGATCGCGAAGGGCGGACACCGGCTGGTCCTCGGTCAGGCGGCTCAGCCGCGCCAGGGCGCGGATGCGCTGTCTCCGCGTCTGCTTGAGATCGGACGAGCGGTACCGGAACAGGATCCGCGCCAACTCGCCGTCGCCGAACAGGCCGTTCAGCTCGGCCCCGGTCGTGTAGATCAGGAACAGCACCAGGATCCAGATCTGGATGAACAGGAAGCGGTGCCAGGAGAACTGCTCCGCCAGGGCGGCGCCGAAGCCGACGATCTGGCCGCTGTCGACGACGTGGTGGATGAGGGCCTCGAGCAACCGGGCAATGAAGACGAAGGCCCAGTAGACGAAGGTCTTGAACAGGATCGGCAGGATCAATGGCGCGTTGTCGAAGCGCCGCAGGAACGGCATCTTGTCGGCAACCAGAACCGCCTTGCCGACCACCAGCGACGCCGTGGTCGCGACCACGAAATTGATCGTGCGGGCCAGGTACTCGGACAGAACCAGATTCTGCGTGAACACGATCAGGTTGAAGCCGACCAGGAAGAACAGGGTCGGCGGCAGGACGTGGCGGATCTCATGGCCGAGATGGCGGAAGACACGATGCAGGCGACCATCCTGCGCCGCCATGGACGTGCTGGCCATCAACCGGCTCCGACGATTGGATCCCGATTGAATCCTGGCGCCGAAGCGGGGCGCGGCAAAGCATAATCCGCCGCGCCCCTGCACATTCAGGCGGCAAGGGCCGGGGTCTCCGACGGCGACCGCGCCTCGGCACTCAACCGCTCGATCGCGGCGGCCAGGGGCAGGGAGTCCTGCCGGCCGTCGCGATAGCGCAGCGCCACGGTGCCGTCCCGCGCCTCGCGCGCGCCGATCGCGGCCAGCACCGGCACCCCGTCGGCATGGGCATCGACGATCTTGCGCGACAGCCGCTCCGGCCGGGCGTCCAGGGCGACACGCAGCCCCGCCGCCTCGAACGCCTCGGCGACCCGGCAGGCCGGGACGACGTCATCGGCGCCGATCGAGGCCACCACCAGCTGCTCCGGCGCCAGCCACAGCGGCAGGCGGCCCTCATGATGCTCGAGCAGGACGCCGATGAAGCGCTCCAGGCTGCCCAGCACCGCATGGTGAAGCATGACCGGCGCGACGGCATTGCCGTGCTCGTCGACATAGGAGGCGCCGAGCCGCTCCGGCATCACCAAGTCGAGCTGGATGACGCCGCATTGCCACCGCCGGCCGCGGCTGTCGCGCAGATGGAACTCCAGCTTCGGGCCGTAGAAGGCACCCTCGCCGGGCAGGGTCTCACAGTCCAGCCCGGCCTGCCGGGCCGCGGCCGCCAGCGCCGCCTCGGCCCGGTCCCAGACCTCGTCCGACCCGGCCCGCTGCGGCGGCCGTGTGGCGAAGGCGACGTCGAACGCGTCGAAGCCGAAATCGGCGTAGATCCGGCGCAGCAGGCCGCAGAACCGCGCCACCTCGGCCTCGACCTGATGCTCGTGGCAGAAGACGTGGGCGTCGTCCTGGACGAAGCCGCGGGCCCGCATCAGCCCCTGCAGCGCGCCGGAGGGCTCGTTGCGATGCACGGCCCCGAACTCGAAATACCGGATCGGCAGCTCGCGATAGGAGCGCACGCGCTTGTTGAAGATCTGGACATGGCCCGGGCAGCTCATCGGCTTCAGCGCCATGATCCGGCCCTCGTCGGCGACGGCGAACATCTGGGCGCCGAATTTCTGCCAGTGGCCGCTGCGGTTCCACAGGCCGCGCGCCAGCAGCTGCGGTGTCCGCACCTCGCGGTAGCCGGCGCGGGCCATGCGCCTTCGCACGTGGTCTTCGACCACCCGGTACAGCGCCCAGCCGCGCGGGTGCCAGAAGACCATGCCGGGGCCGTCTTCCTGCTGGTGGAACAGGTCGAGACGGTTGCCGAGGCTGCGGTGATCGATGTCGTCCATGGGAAGTCTCCGTTGCGTTGAACCGGCGCAGGGAGAGCCCAGAAAGACCAAGGGCCCCGTCCGTCGCCGGCGGGGCCCTTTGGGGATCAGAGGCGCTGTCCGATCAGCGCGCACGACCTCCGCACGACCCGCCTGTGGCGGTAATCGTTTTGGTGGTCGCGGTGGTGATCGGGCGAATGGCGCTCATGAGATGAGTGAGCCATGGCCGGCGCACGGCGTCAACCGCGATGCAACGCGAAGCGGGGCTGCCGTGTTGATGGGACGGGACTTGTCATCAGCCGGGTCTCTCGCTATATTTTATCTCAAACGAGATGAATAATCTCATATGAGTGGGGAAGAGAGGAGCGGTTCGATGATGGCGCAGGAGGCGGCGGCCGCGCCGCGCGGTGCCGAAGGGCGGATGGCCCGGGCCGGGCTGAACGCCTTCTTCAACATCGCCGAAGCCTGGGGGCTGAAGGATGAGGAGAAGCGCGTGCTGCTGGGGCGACCGTCCAAAGCCACCTTCTATCGCTGGAAGGCCGGCGCGACCGGCCATCCCTCGGCCGATACGATGGAGCGGATCTCCTACATCCTCGGGATCTACCGAGCGCTGCAGATCCTGTTCAAGGATGCCAAGCTGGCCGATGGCTGGGTGCGACGGCCCAACACCGCCTCGCCCTTCGGCGGGCGTTCGGCGCTCGATCGCATGCTGTCCGGCAATGTCGCCGACCTGTTCGTGGTCCGCCGCTACCTGGATGCGGAGCGCGGCGGTTGGGGCTAGGCGCCGCCATTCCGCTGCGCCGGGTCGAATGGTCCGAATGCTGGCGCATCATTCCCAGCCGCTATCCGCCGATCGACCTGTTCGAGCGGGTGGCGCCGCCCGAGGATTGGGAGCTGCTGATCGATCTCGAATCCCGCACCAACGACCGGCTGCGCGACCAAGTCGGGCAGATCTCGCTGATCCCGGTGGAGGAGCGGATGAGCGGGCCGGGCACCAGCTTCATCATGGCGCCCTTCACCCATCTGCACCCCGACGGCAGCCGCTTCACCGATGGCACCTACGGCGCCTATTACGGCGCGGCGGCGCTGGACACGGCGGTGGCGGAGACCAGCTATCACCGCGCCCGCTTCTTCGCGGCGACGGCGACGCCGGCGACCACGATCGACATGCGGGTGCTGATCAACAGCCTGTCCGGCGACCTGCACGACATCCGCGGGCTCGGCGCCGAGCTGCCGGGCGTCTACGACCCGGCCGACTACGCCGCCGGCCAGGCGCTGGGCCGGCAGCTGCATGGCGAGGGCTCGTTCGGCATCGTCTATGACAGCGTCCGCCACGCCGGCGGGCATTGCGCCGCCGTGTTCCGGCCGCGCAGCGTGCTGACCCCAGTGATCCAGGAGCGGCACCTGTCCTATCACTGGGACGGGACCCGGATCGCGGCGGTGAACGAGATCCGCGCGTTGCAGACGTAGCGCACCGCATAGCCGATCTCCGTTCGCGGGGCTGGGAATATTGCGATCGGCCACCGATATTGTCCGCACGGTTTCACGAGGTCGGTCGCGGCGCGGCCGTCGGGGTATTCGATGCAGGCACCGCCCGATCCAGGGGTTCAGATCCGCACCACCGTCGCCATCCCGATCCTGGACGGGGCGGGGAAGGGGGTGTTCCACACCTTCAGCGGCTTCAGCGACGGCGGCGAGCATTTCGCCATCGCCCTCGGCCCCCAGGGCCGCGACGTGCCGCTGGTGCGGGTGCATTCGGAATGCCTGACCGGCGACGTCTTCGGCTCGCAGCGCTGCGACTGCGGCCCGCAGCTGAACGATGCCCTGCATCGCATTGGCAAGGAAGGCGGATTCGTCCTCTACCTGCGGCAGGAGGGGCGGGGCATTGGCCTCTACGCCAAGCTCGACGCCTATGTGCTGCAGGACCAGGGGCTGGACACCTTCGAGGCCAATGAGCGGCTGAACTTCCCGCATGACATGCGGGACTACACCCCGGCGGCGCAGATGCTGCTGGCGCTCGGGGTCAAGCGGATCCGGCTGCTGACCAACAACCCCGACAAGGCCAGGCAGCTCGAGGCCGCCGGGATCGAGATCGTCGAGATCGTGCCGACCGGCATCTTCGTCACCGAGCACAACATCCAGTATCTCGAAGCCAAGGTCAGGAAGCACGCGCACCGCATTGATCTGACAGAGATGTCCGACCAGATCGACGCGCTGCCGCGGGCGGTCGGCGGCCTGCGCCGCCTGGGCAAGCCTTGACCCTGACGGCCGGGTTCCCGCTGCAGCCGGGCTTCGGCTTCGGCGGCATCCTTCGCGATACGCTGCCGGAGTCGTTGCGCGATGCCGCGCCGCCGACGCGGGTGGCGGGCGGCGACGAGGCCTGGATGGCGGAGACGCTGCGGATGGCGATGACCCATAACGGGCTGTCGGACCCGAACCCCGTGGTGGGCTGCGTCATCGTCCGCAACGGCCGCGTGGTCTCGCGCGGCGCCACCGAGCGGATCGGCGAGCGCCACGCCGAGCGCGTCGCGGTCGAGGCGGTGCCCGACCGGTCCGTGTTCCGCGGCGCCACGGCCTATGTCACGCTCGAGCCGTGCAGCCATCACGGCCGCCAGCCGCCCTGTGCCGACCTGCTGGCCTCGCTCGGGCTGGCGCGCTGCGTGGTGGCGCTGCGCGACCCGTTTCCGCTGGTCGACGGCGCCGGCCTGGCCCGGCTGCAGGCGGCCGGCGTCGAGGTCAGCGTCGGTACGCTGGCGCCGGAGGCCGCGGCCTGGCATGCGCCCTTCCTGCTGCGGCAGCGGCTGCGCCGGCCCCTAGTCGCAGCGAAATGGGCGCAGACGCTGGACGGGCAGCTCGCCTATGACGACGGCGCCGAGCGCTGGCTGACCGGCAAGGCGGCACGCGCCCACACCCATTGGCTGCGCCAGAAATACGACGCCATCCTGGTCGGCGCCGGCACGGTTCTGGCCGATGATCCAGCCCTGACCGTGCGCGATGCCGCCGGCGACCGGCACCGCCATCCCCTGCGCCTGATCTACGACCCGAACGGCCGGGCCCTGGCGGCCCTGCCGCAGCGGCTGGAGCGGTGGAAGGCCGGGCTGCTCTCCGCCGACGCGCCGACCGTGTTCCTGCTGGGAACCGAGGCCGCGCGACGGGCCGCCGTGCTCGAGGCCCTGCTGCCGCCGTCGGCGGCGATGCTGGCGTTGCCGGACGGGCCCCCGGTCGAGGCCCTGTTCGACGCCCTGGCCGGCCCGGCCGCGGTGGCGCGGCTCGGCCGGCCGGTCGGTTCGGTCATGGTCGAAGGCGGCCCGCGCCTGCTCGGCCTGCTGCTGGAGGCCGGCCGCGTCGACCTGGCCCATGTCTTCATCGCCCCGGCGATCGGCGGCGGCGAGCGCAACCGCATCGCCTTCCCGGGCAGCGCCGCCGCGACGCGGGACTGGCGGCCGATCGCCACCGCTGCGTTGGGCCCCGACCTGCTGGCGGAGTACGTCTCGCCGGCCGCGGCGGCGCATCTGGCGCGGCTTGTCGACGCCGGTGCCACGGTGTCGCCACTTCGCCATGGCTAAACGATCGCGCGCATTGTACCGTGCGCGCCCTGCGGTCCGGCATGCCGGATCTGATCTGTGACGCCTCGGCCGGGCCAGCCCGAACCGACCGGATTGTGAGAGTTCGCCGTCGATGATGTATTTCGCCCCGTGGAAGAAGGTCACCATCCTGGTGGTGTGCCTCCTCGGCGTGATCCTGAGCCTGCCGAACATCCTGCCGCGCAGCACGCTCGACGCGCTGCCCTCCTGGGTCCCGGCGCGCCAGATCAATCTCGGCCTCGACCTGCGGGGTGGCTCGTACCTCCTGCTGGAGGTCGACATGAAGGCGGTGATCGACGGCCGCCTCTCCAACATCCAGGATTCGATCCGCAGCCTGCTGCGGCGCGAGAACATCACCTACAGCGACCTGGCGGTGAAGGACCATTCGGTCAACTTCACCCTGGCTGACCCCAGCCAGGCCGACCGGGTCAGGACGCTGCTCGCCGAGAACCTGGCGACCGGCGCCGTCGACCCGCTGGCCGGCGGCCAGCGTGACCTCGACATCAGCGTCGGCAGCGACGGCAAGGCCAGCCTGACCCTGACCGAGGTGGGGCTGCGCGATCGCGAAGCCCGGGCGGTCGAGCAGTCGATCGAGATCGTCCGCCGCCGCGTCGACGAGAGCGGCACGCGTGAGCCGCTGATCTCGCGCCAGGGATCGAGCCGCATCCTGCTGCAACTGCCGGGCGAGCAGAACCCGGACCGGATCCGCCGCCTGCTGGGCCAGACGGCGAAGATGACCTTCCACCTGGTCAACCTCGACTACCAGCCGGGCCAGCTGGTGCCGCCCGACACCGAGGTGCTGCCGATCGAGAACCCACGGCCGGGCGAGCGAACCTCGATCGCGGTGCGCAAGCGCATCGAGGTCGACGGCGCCAACCTGACCGACGCCCGGGCCGGCACCAACTCGCAGAACGGCCAATGGGTGGTGAATTTTGAGTTCGACAGCGCCGGCGCCCGCCGCTTCGGCCAGGTCACCCAGGCGAATGTGAACAAGCCCTTCGCCATCGTGCTCGACGACAAGGTCATCACCTATCCGAACATCAACGAGCCGATCCTGGGCGGCCGGGGCCAGATCAGCGGCAACTTCACAGCCCAGAGCGCCAACGACCTCGCCGTGCTGCTGCGCGCCGGCGCGCTGCCGGCGCCGCTGACCATCGTCGAGGAGCGGACGGTCGGCCCGGATCTCGGCGCCGACGCCATCCAGGCCGGCATCATCGCCGTCGCGGTCGGCTTCCTCCTGGTCATTACCTACATGACGGCCGCTTACGGCCTGTTCGGAATCTTCGCCAACATCGCCCTGGTCATGAACCTGGTGATCACATTGGCGGTCCTGTCGCTGCTGGAAGCGACGCTGACGCTGCCCGGCATCGCCGGCCTGCTGCTGACGCTCGGCCTGTCGGTCGACGCCAACATCCTGATCAACGAACGATTGCACGAGGAGACGAAACGGGGACGATCGCCGTTCTCGGCGATGGATGCAGGCTTCAGCCGTGCCTTCAGCACGATCTTCGACGCCAACATCACCTCGCTGATCAAGATGGCGATCCTGTACACGCTGAGCACGGGCCCGGTGCGCGGTTTCGCCGTTACCACCGCGATCGGCATCCTGACCTCGATGTTCACCGCCATCGTGCTGGTGCGCCTCATGATGGTCAGCTGGATCCGCCGCAAGCGCCCCACCGTCCTGCCCGTGCTGAGGAAAGCGTGATGTTCTGGCTCCGTCTCGTCCCGGACGACACCAAGATCCAATTCATGCGGGGCCGTATCCTCGGCCTCGCCACCTCCGCCTTCCTCAGCATCGCGTCGGTGATCCTGTTCTTCTATCCGGGGCTGAACTACGGCGTCGATTTCAAGGGCGGCATCACCTTTCAGATCACCACGCCACAGCCGGCGGATTTCTCGGTCCTGCGGGCCGATATCGACGATCTCGGCTTCGGCCAGGCCCAGCTGCAGCAGTTCGGGTCACCGAACGACGTGCTGGTGCGGATGGAAGCGCAGCCGACTGACCAGCTGCAGCAGAAGGCCTATGAGACGATCAAGCAGACGCTGATCGACAAGGTGCCCGGCGTCGTCGTCGGCGCCAGCGATTCCGTCGGCGGCACGGTCTCGGGCGAGCTGTTCACGAACGGCATGCTGGCGCTGGGCCTCGCGCTCATCGCCATGCTGTTCTACATCTGGTTCCGCTTCGAATGGCAGTTCGGCGTCGGCGCCGTGGTCACCATGGTCCTCGACGTCACCAAGATGGTCGGGATCTACGTGGTCACCGGCTTCGAGTTCAACCTGACCTCGATCGCGGCGCTGCTGACCGTCCTCGGCTATTCGGTCAACGACAAGGTCGTGGTCTATGATCGGGTGCGCGAGAACCTGCGGCTGTACAAGGCCATGCCGCTGCGGCAGCTGATCGACCTGTCGATCAATCAGACGCTGAACCGCACCATCGGCACCTCGCTGGCCACCTTCCTGGCCTGCCTGCCGCTGGCGATCTGGAGCGGCGAGGCCCTGCAGCAATTCGCCATCGTCATCCTGATCGGCGTCGTGGTCGCCACCACCTCCTCGATCTTTATCGCCGCGCCGATCCTGCTGTTCCTGGGCGAGGACAAGCTGTTCCGCAAGAAGGCGCCGCCGGCCGCTCCGGCTCCGGGCGAGGGCAAGCCGGCGGGCAAGGGGGCCTGATCCCGCGATGGCGGCGCGGCCGATCCTGATCGGCAGCGAAGTCTACCGGCATTCCAGCTACGGGCCGAAGCACCCGCTGGCCATCCCGCGGGTGTCGACGGCGCTCGACCTGATCCGGGCCCAGGGCTGGCTGGCCGACGGCCAGTACCGCGTCGGGCCGCTGGCGGAGACCGCAGCCCTGACCCGGTTCCATCATCCGGATTATGTCGCGGCGGTGCAGGATGCCGAGCGCGACCAGGACCTCGATCCCGTCCGCCGCCAGCGCCACAATCTCGGCGGGGTCGAGAACCCGATCTTCGGCGAGGTGTTCCGCCGTCCGGCCACGGCCTGCGGCTCCTCGCTGCTCGGCGCCGGTCTCGCGGCCGAGGGCGCGGTGGTCTACAGCCCCGCCGGCGGGCTGCATCACGGCCGGCCCGATCGCGCCTCCGGCTTCTGCTACTTCAACGATCCGGTGCTGGCGATCCTGTCGCTGCTCGACCAAGGCGTCGACCGCGTCGCCTATCTCGATGTCGACGCGCATCACGGCGACGGGGTGCAGGACGCCTTCGCCGCCGACGCTCGGGTGCTGACCGTCTCGGTGCATGAGGCGAAGCGCTGGCCCTTCACCGGAATGGTCGGCGACCGCGGCGGCGGCAACGCCCGCAACCTGCCGATGCCGCGCGAGCTGAACGACGACGAGATGGCCACGGTGCGCGACCAGGCGCTGTTGCCCTTGGTCGAGCGGTTCCGGCCACAGGTCGTGGTGCTGCAATGCGGCGCCGATGCGCTGCATGACGACCCGCTGAGCCGCCTGTCGCTGTCCAACCGCGCCCTGTGGGATGTGGTGGCGGCGGTGGGCGACGTCGCGCCGCGTCTCCTGGTGCTCGGCGGCGGGGGCTACAATCCCTGGACCGTCGGCCGCTGCTGGGCCGGGGTCTGGGCGGTGCTGAACGGCTTCGACCCGGCGGCGCCGCTGACCGCGGAGTCCCGCGCGGTACTGGCCGGGCTAACCTGGTCGCGCCGTCGCGGCACGCCGCCCGAGCCGGCCTGGTTCGACCGGATGGACGATGCGCCCCGGCCGGGCCAGGTGCGGACCGAGGTCCGGGACGTGATCCGCGCCGTCATGGCGCCGTGACAATAGGACGACCGATGAAGACGCTGTTCGCTGCTTTCGCCCTGGTTCTCCTCGCCATCGGCCCCGGGCGGGCGCAGGAGGCGCCGGCCGCCCCGTCGAAGGACAGCGACCTCACGATCGAGACCGCGGCGGGCAAGAGCTTCCACTTCACGGTCGAGCTGGCGCTGACCCCGGCGCAGCAGGAGCGCGGCCTGATGTTCCGTGAGAAGATGGCGCCCGACGCTGGAATGCTGTTCGTGTTCGACCGGTCCGAGCCGCAGGCCTTCTGGATGAAGAACACGCTGATCCCGCTGGACATGATCTTCATCCGCACCGACGGCACCATCGCCAACATCGTCGAGAAGGCGGCGCCGCAGACACTGGACCCGCGCACCTCGGAAGGGCCGGCCAAGGCGGTGCTGGAGCTGAACGGCGGCATCGCCCGCTTCCTCGACATCAAGCCGGGCGACCGGGTGGTCCATCCGCTGATCGCCGCGACGAAGAGCTGAGCTCAGCGCGGCTTGACGGTCTCGTCGTCCGGGCTGGGCGGGCCGGGCAGGGGCGGGGCCCAGTCGCGGCCGGCCGCGATCATGCAGGCCTGCCCGTCGGGCCCGGTGTAGAGCAGGGTCCAACTGCGCCCCTTCGGCGCAGTGAACAGCTCGACCCGGCCGCCGCTGTTGGCGGTGCCGGCGCCAGCCGGCGTTTCCTGGAAGCTGCGCGCCAGATAGTCGACCACAACGTCGTGCGGCCCGCAGGAGGCCGGCGCGGCCTCGACCGGAACCGCTAGAAGAAGGCCAAACAGTGCGATGGCGGCCGCACGGGCCATGCCTGCCTCGAATGCCGTGTCGGGAAAGCCGTATCGGAGGCTGAGGCCGGGAGGCCTGGAAACCGGTATAGTCGGCTTGCCTCGGCCAGACCAGCCATACGACTGCCGGCCCCCGCGCCGGAATTCGCCGGCCGGACCGTGAAGGGGCGACACGACTGCGCGCCGAGGGGGAATGCCCGACACCAGGACTGAGATCGAGCCGAAGCTGCGGGAGGCGACACCGTCGTCCTCGCCTGGATCGGCCAAGGCCGGGCGCGCCAGGCCCTCCCGCCGGCGCCGCTTCATGCTCCTGGCGCTGCTGGTCCTCGGCCTCGCCGCCGCCGGCGGCGCCTGGTATCGCTGGGGTCGCGCGGTGCCGCCGGACCAGCTCTGGCTGACCGCCACGGCCGAGCGCGGCGACATCGAGGACGCCATCACGGCCCTCGGCACGCTGCAGCCGGTCAGCTATGTCGATGTCGGCACCCAGGTCTCCGGCCAGCTGCGGACGCTGCATGTCGCGATCGGCGACCGGGTGAAGGCCGGGGATCTCCTCGCAGAGATCGACCCGACGGTTTATCAGTCGCGGGTCGAGGCCGACCGGGCCCAGCTCGCCAACCTCGCCGCCCAGCGGGCGGAGAAGGAGGGGCAGCTGCTGCTGGCCCGCCGGCAGGCGGAGCGGCAGCGCAGCCTGAAGGCGTCGCGCGCCACCAGCGACGACGCGGTGCAGGTGGCTGAGGCCGCCCTGACCGCGGCCCAGGCCCAGCTGGACGCGATCGACGCCCAGAGCCGGCAGATCCAGTCGACCTTGAAGGGTGACGAGGCCAATCTCGGCTACACCAAGATCTACGCGCCGATCGACGGCACGGTGGTGTCGCAGTCGGCGCGCCGCGGCCAGACCCTGAACGCCAACCAGTCGGCGCCGATCATCGTCCAGGTCGCGGACCTGGCCACCATGACCGTCGAGGCGCAGGTGTCGGAGGCCGATGTCAGCCGGCTGCGGCTGGGAATGACCGCCTATTTCACCACGCTCGGCATGCCGGACAAGCGCTGGTACGGGGCGCTGCGGCAGATCCAGCCGACGCCGGAGGTGGTCAACAACGTCGTCCTCTACAACGCGCTGTTCGACGTGCCGAACCAGGACGGCGCGCTGATGACGCAGATGACGGCGCAGGTGTTCTTCGTCTCGGCTGCAGCCCAGGACACGCTGTTGGTGCCGACCGCGGCGCTGTCGGGCCTGTCGCCAGGCACCTCCTCGGCCGCGCCGGGGCGGGCCACGGTCCGCGTGCTGAAGCCAAGCGGGTCGGTCGAGACCCGATCGGTGACGGTCGGCGTCACCAACAGGGCGCAGGCGGAGATCCTGAGCGGGCTGGAGCCCGGCGAGCAGGTGATCACCGGCTCCCGCCGCCAGAATGCCGAGCCGGCCGCAGGCCAGACCCGGCGCCCGAGGGTCTGATGGATATCCGCGAGCCCCGGCCGACGGCAGCCAGCGACCAGTCGCCGGCAACGACACTAGGTCAGGCTTCGGCCCAGCCGCTGGTGTCGCTGCGCGACGTCACCAAGACCTATGTCAATGGCGACTTGGCGGTGGAGGTGCTGCACGGCATCTCGCTGGACATCCATGCCGGCGAGTTCGTCGCCATCATGGGCACCTCCGGCTCCGGCAAGTCGACGCTGATGAACATCCTCGGCTGCCTCGACCGGCCGACCACCGGCACCTATCACGTCGACGGAACCGATGTCGCAATGCTGGACCGGGACGCCCTGGCGCATCTGCGGCGCGAGACCTTCGGCTTCATCTTCCAGAGCTACAATCTGATCCCGTCGGCCACCGCGGCCGAGAATGTCGAGGTGCCGGCGATCTATGCCGGCATCGCCGCCGCCGAACGGCGAGAGAGGGCGGAGCAGCTGCTGGCCTCGCTGGGCCTGGCCGAGCGCACCGATCATCGGCCGAACCAGCTGTCCGGCGGCCAGCAGCAGCGCGTCTCGATCGCCCGGGCGCTGATGAACGGCGGCCGGGTGATCCTGGCCGACGAGCCGACCGGCGCGCTGGACAGCCGCAGCGGCACCGAGGTGATGGCCCTGCTGCAACGCATGAGCGATGCCGGCCGCACGGTCATTCTGATCACCCATGACCGGGCGGTGGCGGAGCATGCGCACCGGCTGATCGAGATCCGCGACGGCCGCATCGTCGGCGACAGCGGCCCGCGCGCGCCGGCCGTCGCCTCGGCCGGGGCCGACGTGACCCAGGGCGGCGATGCCGGCACGCTGGGCGTGGCCGACATGGCGGAGGCGGTGAAGATGGCGCTGCGGGCCTTGCGCGCCAACCTGTTCCGCACGGTCCTGACGCTGCTGGGCATCGTCATCGGCGTCGGCGCCGTGATCGCCATGCTGGCGATCGGCGACGGGGCCAAGCGGTCGGTGGTCGACCGCATCTCCGCCATGGGCACCGACCTGCTGCTGATCCGCCCGGCACAGAGCAACAACCGCACCGCCGACGGCGTGATCGCGACGCTGGTGCCGGAGGATGCGGTGGCGCTGGCCGGCCTGTCCAATGTCGCCGCCGCGGTGCCGGAGCTGACCGGCACCGTCACCCTGCGCTATGGCAACACCGACTACTCGACGCAGGCCGATGCAACGACGCCGGACTTCACCAGGGCGCGCAGCTGGCAGGTCGAGCGCGGCAGCTTCGTCTCGGCCGCGGACCACGCCGCCTATGCCCCAGTGATCGTGCTGGGCCAGACCGTGGCCCGGATCCTGTTCCCGCAGGGCGTCGACCCGCTGGGGCGTTACGTCCTGGTCAACAACATCCCGTTCCAGGTGATCGGGCTGATGGAGGCGAAGGGCGCCACGCCCTATGGCGCCGACCAGGACGACATCGCCTTCATGCCGCTGTCGACCGGCAGCCTGCGGGTGTTCGGCAAGCGCTTCGTCCGCTCGATCACCGTGCAGGTCGAGGATGTGGCGCGGATCAACGAGACCCAGGCCGACGCGCAGGACCTGCTCGAGGCGCGGCACCGCCGCCAGGACGTGCAGATCCGCAACATGTCCTCGCTGATCGAGACGGTGTCGGCGACGCAGAACACGCTGACCATCCTCCTCGGCTCGGTCGCCGCCATATCGCTGCTGGTCGGCGGCATTGGGGTGATGAACATCATGTTGGTCAGCGTCACCGAACGGACGCGTGAGATCGGGGTGCGGATGGCGACAGGCGCCCGGATGCGGGACATCCTGCAGCAGTTCATCACCGAATCCGTGGTGGTCTCGGCGATCGGCGGCGCCATTGGCGTCGCCGGCGGGCTGGCGGTGGCCGCGGCGCTGCAGGCGCTGGGCACGCCGATCCAGTTCTCGCCCGGGCCGGTGCTGCTAGCCTTCGGCTGCGCCTTCCTCACGGGCCTGATCTTCGGCTACATGCCGGCACGCAAGGCCGCTACCCTCGACCCCGTCGTCGCCCTCTCTGCCGAGTGACCATGCCGCGTCCGATCCGCTTCCCCCGTGCCCTCGCGGCCGTCGTCGCCGTCACCATCCTCGCCGGCTGCGCCGGCCCTGAGGACGACAAGCCCGGCCTCGACATCCCCGGCGGCTGGAAGGCCGAGGGGCCGGCCGGCACCTCCTGGCCGGACACGACCTGGTGGCGCGCCTTCGGGTCGCCGCAGCTCGACCGGCTGATCCAGACCGCCCAGCGCAACAACCAGGACATCGGCGCCGCCGCGGCCCGGGTGCTGCAGGCCGATGCCCAGGCCCGGATCGCCGGCGCGCCGCTGCTGCCCAGTGTCGGCGCCGACGGCAACGCCTCGCATTCGGTCTCGCCCGAGCGCCGCATCAGCGGCTTCGGCGGCACCTCGACCAGCAGCCGGACGATCAGCGACCAGTTCTCGGCCGAGCTGTCGGCGAGCTATGAGATCGACCTCTGGGGCAGGAACCGGTCGGCGCTGCAATCGGCGCAGGCCTCGGCGCTGGCCAGCCGCTACGACCGCGACACCGTGGCCCTGACCGTGACGGCCAGCACGGCCACCACTTATATGCAGATCCTGGAGTTCCAGGACCGCCTGGCGATCGCCAAGGACAACCTGGCCAATGCCCAGCAGGTGCTGAACATCGTGCTGGCGCAGGAGCAGGCGGGCGCCGCCTCCGCCCTCAACGTGGCGCAGCAGCGCACGGTGGTGGCGCAGCAGAAGGCCGCGATCCCGCCGCTGGAGCAACAGCGCCAGCAGTCGGAGACGGCCCTGGCGCTGCTGCTGGGCGAGCCGCCGGAGCGGCTGTCGCTCGGCCGCCAGCCTCTCGACGAGCTGGATGTGCCGACCATCGGCGCCGGGCTGCCATCCTCGTTGCTGGACCGCCGGCCGGATATCCAGAACGCCGATGCGCTGCTGGCCGCCGCGCGGTTCAACGTGAAGGAGGCGAAGGCCGCGCTGTTCCCCTCGATCCAACTGACCGGGTCGGGCGGGTTCCAGAGCGCCGCGCTCGGCACTCTGTTCAACTCCGCCAACACGCTCTACAGCCTCGCCGCTGGGCTGACCCAGCCGATCTTCGAGGGCGGGGCCCTGCGCGGCCAGGTCCAGCTGTCCGAGGCGCAGTACCAGGAGCTGGGCCAGACCTATGTGAAGACGGTGCTGGCCGCCTTCGGCGATGTCGAGAACGCGCTGATCGCCGTCCGGCAGACCACGTTGGCCTACCAGGCGCAGCAGGAGGTGGTGGCCCAGGCGCGCGAGGCCTTCCGCCTGTCCGAGGCGCAGTACACCGCGGGCGCGGTCGACCTGCTGACCGTGCTGAACGCGCAGCAGAGCTATTTCTCCGCCCGCGACCAGCTGGTGCAGGCCAAGTCGAACCGGCTGCAGGCCGCGGTTGCGCTCTACAAGGCGTTGGGCGGCGGCTGGACCGCCGGCTCGGTCAAGGCCGCCGCGGGCAGCTAGCGCCGCTCACCCGAACGGGGCGCGGCGCCGCCCGGAATCCGCCATGTTGCGGCTGGATGCTAGGATCCACTGCGCGGCATCCAGCAGGGGGAGCCGGGTTGTCTGAAGCGGATCATGCGGCCGTTCTGATCGACCGCATCTATGCGGCGCTGGTCGGCGAGGTCGGCTGGGACGTGTTCCTGCAGGAGGTCGCCACCTGCCTGCCGAACGGCAAGGCGACGCTGTTCTTCCACGATCTCGACAGCGGCAGCGGCGCCCTGTCCCTGAATGCCGGCTTCTCGGCCGATGCCACCGCCGCCTATGGCAGCCATTTCAGCCGGGTGAATCCCTGGATGCGTGCGGCGGCGCATCGGCCGGTCGGGCTGGCGGTGCGGGCGGAGCAGATGCTGCCGCGCCCCGAACTGCTGCGCACCGAGTTCTATGCCGACTATCTGCAGCCGCATGGCCTGGGCACCGCCGTCGGGGTGACGGTGTACAAGGAGGAGCGTTGCAACTTCATGCTCAGCGTGCTGGGAGCGGAGACGGACGACGCCACCGTCGATGCTGCCAGGGCGCTGCTGGGCCAGCTGGCGCCGCATCTGCGCCGGGTCTTCAGCTATTACCGCCGCTCGCCCCAGGCCGGCGCCACCCTGCAAGGCGGCCTCTCGGTGCTCGACCTGCTCGGCATCGGCATGATCCTGGTGGCGGGGGACCGGCGGGTCCGCCACTGCAACCCGGCGGCGGAAGCCCTGCTCGGGGGCGATGGCGCGGTCGGCCAGGACGGGGAGGGGCGCCTGTGCTTCGCCGTGTCCGAGGTAACCGCGGCGCTCGACCGCGCCCTGGGAACGATCCGGCTGGGCGTGTCGCGCAGCCTACTCGATACCCAGATGCCGCGGCGGGACGGCGGCCGGCCGCCGTTGCGAATCCGCTTCGTGCGGCTCGATCCGTCCTCGGTGCAGATGTTCTTCGCCGGCGCCGCGGCGATGGTGCTGATCGAGGATCCGGCGGTCTCTTCCGCCGCCACCCGGATCGAGAGCGCCCGCGCCGCTTATGGCCTGACGGCGGCCGAGCTGCGCGTGGCGCTGCGGCTGATCGAGGGGCTGACCCCGGCCGAGATCGCGGCGGTCGACGGCGTGTCGCCGCTGACCGTGCGCAGCCAGCTGAAGAGCATCTTCGCCAAGACCGACACCCGCCGCCAGGCCGAGGTGGTGCGGAAGCTGTCGGCCGGGGTGCTGTAGGGGAGGGG